>QLTX01000008.1 GCA_018725175.1 Candidatus Psychracetigena formicireducens | reverse complement strand
TGAGCTATATACCCTCTTTATACTATTTTTCTAAAGAAAAGAGGACATTTCTATCGAGTTTTATAGAGGACATTATCATAGAGTTTCAACATTTCATATAAAAAACATAGATATTTTTAATGGAATATGTTAATATAATTGATTATATTTATAGATGAGGATTATCATGAGCGTGTTTGATGAACTTAAATGGAGAGGCCTTATTTATGATTCAACCGAAGGGTTAGAGGAAGCAATTGCCACCAATAATTTTACTATATATGTTGGTATAGACCCAACTGCATCTAGTCTTCATGTTGGTCATTTGTTGCCTATACTGGTTATGTCCAGGCTACAAAAATTTGGTCATAAACCAATTATAGTAGTTGGAGGTGGAACAGGACTTATAGGAGATCCGAGCGGCAAAAGTGAAGAGAGGCCACTTTTATCCACAGACATTGTTCAACAAAACCTTGAAAATATAAGGAAACAACTTTCTCCTTTTCTGGATTTTAATTCTAAAACGAATCCAGCAACTATTGTTAATAATGCTGATTGGCTTACAAAAACAAGTTTGCTTGAATTTTTAAGAACTGTCGGAAAGTACTTTACCGTTAATTATATGTTAGCAAAAGAATCAGTAAAAAGAAGAATAGATTTAGACGACGGTATTTCATTTACAGAATTCAGTTATATGTTAGCTCAATCCTATGATTATCTAGTTCTTTACGAACAATTTGGTTGTAAGCTTCAAATTGGAGGCAGTGACCAATGGGGGAATATAACTGCTGGAATTGACCTTATTAGAAAGAAGAAAGGCGATAAAGTCTTTGGTTTAGTTTTACCCCTCTTAACAACCTCCAACGGAGTGAAATTTGGAAAAACCGGGATGGGAACTATTTGGCTTTCACCTGAGTTAACCTCCCCGTTTAAATTTTACCAGTGTTGGATAAATGTTGAGGACGCCGATGTTATTAAGTATTTGAAATATTTTACTTTTCTTAACGCTGAAGAGATAAATAATTATAAGGATTCTTTAGAAAAATACCCAGAAAAGAGAGAAGCTCAAAAAAGGTTAGCCAAAGAAATTACCACTATGGTGCATAGCACAAAAGAATTAGAAAAAGCTAAGAGAGCAACCGAAGTATTATTTGGAGGGAACATTCAAGGTTTAAAAGTGGATGAAATACTGGAGATATTCGTAGATGTGCCTTCATTAGAGGTAAGCAAACAAAAATTACTTAATGAACTTTCCCTTCTGGTAGATTTTTGTGTATATTCTGGTATTACAGTAAGTAAGAATGAAGCAAAACGACTTGTCAGAAATAATGGTTTGTATTTAAATAATAATAAAATTGACGATGAATACTATAGAATTACCGAAAATGACATAGTGGGAGACTGTTTATTGGTTTTAAGGAAAGGTACCAGAGAATATAAATTGGTTAAAATCGTAAAATGATTATAAGACCTGAGTTAAAAACACACTTTGAATGCCAACCGATGGTAATTATTATTTCAGGTCCCTCTGGCGTAGGAAAAGGTGTAATTGTAAAAGAGCTTTTAAATAAGGAATCTAAATTAGCCTTTTCTATTTCTGCTATCACCAGGCAAAGAAGAAATAATGAGATTGAAGGAAAGGATTACTTATTCTTTTCCCAAGAAGAATTTCAAAAAAAAATAGAAAATAATGAATTTCTGGAGTGGGCTTTCGTCCATGGGAATTATTATGGCACTTTGAAATCTCAAGTCCAAAATTTCTTAAGTTACCAATATGATGTTTTATTGGATATAGATGTTCAGGGTGCAGATAAAATAAAAAAGTTGGTACCAGATTCTGTTTCTATATTTTTATTGCCTCCATCCTGGGCCGAATTAGAAACCAGGCTGAAATTGAGAGGCACCGATGATAATTGTGAAATTAATAAACGATTAAACAGGGCAAAAGAAGAACTTTCCTACTTTAAAAATTATGATTACTGGGTAATTAATAGAACCCCCGAGGAAACGGTTTTATGTATATGTCAAATAATTAATGCTGAAAGACATAAAATAAATAGAATAAAAGGAGACATTTTTTATGATTAAAATTCCTATTGAAGAACTGTTGAAAAAAAGTAAAAATAATAGGTTTTTACTCACCATTTTGGTAGCTAAAAGAGCTGCTAAAATTATGGAAAAACAGGGAATTGAAGGAAATATATCGTTATTAACAAGGGAGGTAGACCCGGTTTCACAGGCTATTGAGGATATTTTAGCTGATAAATCCTTAATTAAACCTTCCACCAGGGACCTGAGTTTGCCTCTTTCTTCTGATGAGTAATCTCTTTCAGAAGTTTTTCTTCATCTGAGCTTATATTTTTGGGTATTTCCACCTCAATAATCACTTTTAAGTCGCCTCTTTTTGAGGATTTTAAGTCAGGAAGACCGATACCTTTTATAGTATATACTTCCTTATGCTGAGTTCCACGGTGTAGATTTAATTTTTTGGAACCTTCAAGAGAATTCACAACAATTTCTCCTCCAAGAATTGCTGTGTAATAAGGAATTTTAGTTGTGCTTATAAGGTCTTTACCCTGTCGCGTAAATGCAGGGTCGCTTTTTATATTAACCCTAATATAAAGGTCGCCTTTAGTACCTCCTCTTTTTCCCTTATGACCTTCATCGCTTAATCGGATTCTCATACCATCTTCTATCCCAGCCGGTATTTCCACATTTACCTGTCTTCTTTTATATTCAGTTCCTGTGCCTTTGCAATTTGAACAAGGATCTTTTACCTGTTTGCCTTCTCCCTGACAGGTAGGGCAGGTGGTAGTTCTGAACATCACCCCGAAGGGTGTACGGGTTTCGCTTTGGGCGTAACCCGTACCTTTACAGTTGGAACAAGTTGATACACCTGATTCCGATTTAGTTCCTTTGCCTTTACAGGTTTCGCAGTTTTCTAACCTATCAACAGTAATTTGCTTTTTTACACCGGTTAGTACATCTTTAAGAGAAATCTCTACCGATAATTCAATATCTGCTCCACGATTATTAGCAGGTCTGTTTTGCCTGGTGGTGGTTCGGCCGCGAAATACATCAAAAATGTCTTCAAAAATAGAACCCCTGCTTTCTCCAAAGTCAAACCCTCCAAAATCAGGCATACCGACACCATCGTTATAACTTACTCCACCTTGTCTTAAAGCATCATAACGACGCTTTTTTTCCGGGTCTGAGAGCGTTTCATAAGCCTCATTAACTTCGGTCATCTTCTTAGCAGTTTCAGGATTATTTTTATTCAAATCCGGATGATACTGTTTTACTAACTCGCGGTATCTTTTTTTGATTGAGTCCTCGGTAGAGTCCGGTGGTACATTTAATATTGCATAATAATCTTTCAAAGGTTATTCTACTTTTCCTTCCCCTTCAACAGTTGGGCCAACTTCATCATTCTGAGGTTGGCCCTGGTTTGGCGATGGCTGTTGGTAAACAGATTCTCCTATTTTACTAACGCTTTTAAGGAGGTCATCCATTTTAGATTTTAATTCTTCTTGAGGTGCATTTTCTTTTAGGGCTTTTTCCAGTTCATTCAGTTTATTTTTTACCTCTTCACTAACATCTGCAGGTATTTTCTCTTTATTTTCTTCCAGAGCTTTTCTTGAAGTATATAAAATATTATCTGCCTGGTTTCTGGTTTCAATTTCCTCTTTCTTGATACGGTCTTCTTCAGCATATTTTTCAGCTTCTTCCTGAAATTTCTTTATCTCTTCATCGGATAATTTTGTTGCGTGAGAGATAGTAATATGTTGTTCTTTTTGAGTTCCCATGTCTTTGGCAGTTACATTTAATATGCCATTGCTATCTATAGAAAAAGTAACCTCAATTTGAGGGATTCCGCGAGGGGCTGGAGCAATTCCATCAAGTATGAATTTTCCCAAAGATAGATTATCTTTAGCTAAGGTTCTTTCTCCTTGTAAAACATTAATATCCACCTGGGGTTGAAAGTCTGCTGCTGTTGTAAATATTTCTGATTTGTTATAGGGGATAGCTGTATTTCGGGGTATTAGTACAGTCCTTATTCCGCCCAAAGTTTCTATTCCTAAAGAGAGAGGTATTACATCAACTAACACTATATCTTTAACTGTACCTTCAAGAATACCTGCTTGAATAGCAGCGCCTAAAGATACAGCTTCCATAGGGTCAACACCCCTTTCTACTGGTTTATTCATATACTCTACCACAAATTTTTGTACCGCTGGCATCCGGGTTGGACCACCAATTAAAATTACTTTATCTATATCTCGAGGTGTAAGATTAGCATCTTTAAGAGCCTGTTCAAGAGAAATTTTGGTTTTTTCTATTATGGGCCTAACTAACTGTTCCAGTTTTGTCCTGGTAAAAGATTTTTCTAAGTGAACGGGATTACCCTGTTTATCCTGAGTGAAGAAGGGAAGAGAAATGGAGGTCGATAAAGTGGTTGACAATTCTATTTTTGCTTTTTCTACCATTTCTTTGAGTCTGATCATGGCAATATCATCACGAGAGATGTCAATTCCTTTTTCGTTTTTGAATTCTTCAACCACATGCCGAAGAAGAAGGTTATCCATATCACTTCCACCAAGTTTGGTATCTCCAGAGGTAGAGATGACCTGAAATACACCACCACCAAAATCCATGATAGTTACATCCAGAGTTCCACCACCAAAATCATAAACTAATATTTTTTGTTCTTTTTCAACTCTATCCAACCCGTAGGCAAATGCTGCAGCTGTAGGTTCATTGATTAATCTCACCACATCTAAGCCAGCAATCATGCCCGCATCTTTAGTTGCCTGTCTTTGAGCATCGTTAAAATAAGCTGGTACAGTAATTACTGCTTTACTTATAGGTTCTCCCAGGTAAGCCTCAGCATCTCTTTTAATTTTTTGTAATATAAAAGATGATAGTTGCTCTGGAGTATGTTCTTTATCAGCCAATTTAATTTTTTCCCGAGTACCCATTTTTCTTTTAACTGCAGTTACTGTTCCTTCTGGATTTAAGGCTGACTGCCTTTTAGCAGCTTCTCCAACCAGCAGTTGACCATCTTTAGTAATAGCAATCACTGAGGGAACAGTTTTTCCATACAGGGTGGTACCTTCTGCGCTGGGGATAACCGTAGGCTTTCCACCAAGCATCACCGCTGCACAAGAGTTTGAAGTTCCTAAATCAATTCCAATTATTTTAGCCATTTAATAATCCTCCTTTATTCTTTCTTTTTGATTTCTCCTGATATTGAAACCAGTGCCGGTTTTAATATAGCATTTCCTAATAGATACCCTTTTCTGTAAATTTTAATAATAGAATTAGGTTGGCATTCTCCCTGGATGTCAACTGACAGGACTTCATGTTTCTCAGGGTTAAAAGTGTCCCCAATTTCCCCATAGCAGATAAGGCCATGTTTTTCCAGAGTATTTTGTAAGTTTTTCTGCATCATACATATTCCTTCAATCACTCTGAGATAATCTTCCTGGTTGGATTTAACAGCCTCTTCCAGAGAGTCTATGAAGGGTATTAAATCGTGTATTAATTGTTCGATAGCCAGAGACTTTTGCTTTGAGGACTCTCTTTTTATTACTTGAAAAGCGTGTTGCCAATCTTCAATAGCCTTTTGATATTTATGGGCATGCGCTTCTAATTCTTTCTCTAAACTAACTACTCTAGCCTGAAGGTCTTTGAGGTCCTTCAAACACTCATTTTTTTCTTTTTCTAACTCAATAATTTCTGCTTTTTTCCCTGTCATTAAGGTAACTAACCTCCAATTATTCTATCGGCTTCAGCATACACAATATTGCGACCGAAGGGCGCAATATCTCGGAGGGCAAGGGCATTAGCCCGTAGCGTATATGCTGTGTTATACCCTGTTGGTCGCTTCTTATCATTTATTTCGCTTTTTGTTCACTATATATTTGCCTTTAGCTTCAAGAAGCGTAAGTTGCATTTCTGCTTTTTTACTCTTGTAGACTTGCCCTTTTTCAACATTCTCTAACCTTTTCAAAGCAATCTCTACATATTCACGATTAGTATCAACCCCAATGAATTTTCTCCCCAATTTCTTTGCAGCAATAGCAGTTGTGCTACTTCCTACAAATGGGTCCAAAATAGTCGTTTCCTCTGAAAAAGTGGTTAGTTTAATTATGTATTCACATATTGCCAAAGGTTTCACGGTCTTATGTATATTAAATTCTCCTTTTTCTTCCTTGGTTGGTTTAGTCAAAAGAAAACACTTATCTATATTTCCATTTATCATTTGTGTTGTTACAACATTAGAAGGGAACATATCTTCTCCAATTTTAACATTCGTATTTAGAAGTCCAACATTATACTTTAGCATATTATCTAAAAATGTTTTTTCGCATTCTTTTTGAGCCATCATAATCGGTTCAAAACAAGATTTTATTTGTGGTGTTTTCCAACCATCTAATTTTTCCCTTAATTCATTTTTGGATTTTTTATCCCAATCTAATTTATTAATAAAATGGTTAAGTGACATTGCTTTAGGTTGATTTTGTGTATAAAGCCAGATAAAGCAATCTCTAATGAGGAAACCGGCATCATCAACCGCAGAAACCATCCTATGATAGAGTCTTGGACTTGAAAATGAAAAAAAGAATCCACCGGGTTTTAGTATTCTGTATAACTCTTTTGATATTCTCAAATACCACTCATAAAAATTCTTCCCCTGTTCTTTACTAAATTTCATTCCTGGAGGTAAAGATTTTACAACATGACAATAATCTGTTATTGTAGAAACTGTTTGATGATTCCAGTTATTATCCATTTTGTCCAAAAAGTAAGGAGGGTCTGTTAAGACAAGGTCTATTGAGTTAGCCTCAATTTGAGGTAATATCTTTAATGCATCTCCTAATATAATTTTATTTATTAATTTATCATTATTCATTTGGGTCTATTCCTTTAAACTCTTCATACAATAGTCTTATAGACCTTCCATCTTATTTCTTTATCTGACCTTTTTATAATAATAGGATTAGATAATTTTATTACCCGCCCTCTCTCATCATAAACCCAATTATTTCTGTCTGTTCTATTACATTTTTGACATTGTGGAATAATATTTCCTGGAACTAACGGTTTAAGGGGATCCTTATGGCTTTTCTGTAATTTTGTCACTGTATTATCCAATGGATATTGGGTTTCCCTTCTTCTGAACCGCAGGTAACACATCTATTACCATATTGGATTTTTAAGTCCTCCCAATATGAGGGAAATTTTGTTTCGGTTAATGTGATTCTATGCCCCTTGAAATTGGGATAAGGCTTTTCCAAAGATATGAGTTGATACTCCCCTCTTTCAAGAAAAACATCTCTGTTATCTCTACTACCAGCAGCAATAAACCAACCTTTTTGAGCAGCAAGGTGTCTTGCTTGCTGAACGTCCGCTGTGTTGGGATAATATTGGCGGATGAACTGTGTAAGTTCACTCTTTGAAACACTTCTTGTTTTTGGATATCCCTGTGACAAATAGACAAATACAAGAGCATCTTTAGTATAATTCCCTTCATTATCGGTCAATTTTGGCAGTTTTACTCCGTGTTGATTTAGATATTTATCATGATACTCGCAAATCATTTCATAAATCTCCTTGATTTCATTATCTGATAATTGTCTCATATTTTATTTCCTCCTTAAGCAACCAATTGCATATATCAGGCACGTATAACTTTTACCCCCCTTTTTATGGTAATATACAATATTATTAAAAACTATGTGGAGGAATCCCTTCTATGGAAAAAAACAAAATGCCAGGAATGAAAATTAATCCCGAAATTAAAAATGGCAAGTATTCTAATTTTGTTAGAGTTTCACATACACCATTTGATTTTTTGGTGGATTTTGGGCAAGCTCTACCTGAAGACCCTGAAATGGATATTTTTGCCAGGGTGATTATGAGCCCAGCTCATGCCAAAGCTTTCTTGATTGTATTAGAAGAGAACATCAAGCAGTATGAGTCAGGCTTTGGACCAATACCATCTTTTAAAGGTGTGGCCAGCCCTCAATTTAGCGGAATAGTTTAAAATTTTAAAAAGGAGGAGTAAGTGGGACTTTTATCTGAAAGAGACAAAAAACAATTAAAAACATTATTTGAAAAAGAGTTAAAAGAAGAAGTTCACCTGATATATTTTACTCAGGGTGAAGGGGATATCATTATCCCAGGAAGACCTAAATGTATGTATTGTAGGGAAACCGATGAAATATTGAAGGAAATATCTACTCTGTCGGAAAAAATTCAGTTAGAAATATATGATTTTTTAGGTAATGCAGAACTCGCTCAGAGATATGGTATAGACAAAATTCCAGCAATTATAATTAAGAACGAAACTGATTTAGGTTTGAGATTTTTCGGAATACCCTCAGGTTATGAATTTTCTGCTTTTGCGGAAGCGTTAGTAATGGTTTCTCAAAGAAAAACCCGGCTAAAAGATGCAACCAAGAAGAAACTTTCTGAGTTCCTTAAAACAATGAAAGAACAAATACTAATACAGGTGTTTGTAACACCTACTTGCCCTTATTGCACCCGTATGGTATCTTTAGCCTATCAATTTGCTATGGAGTTTCCTCAAATTTCAGCCCACATTGTTGAAGCTACCGAATTTCCTTATCTTGCTGATAAATATGCTGTATTTGGTGTTCCTAAAACCGTGGTTAACGATAAAGTTGAAATTGAAGGAGCAATTTCAGAGGAGTTGTTTCTGGACAGTTTACTCAAATTACCGAGAAGCTGATATTGCAAAAACAGATAGAAGAATTTATAAAGAACGCCATTATTAGCGTTTTTTCTATGGATTATGAACCAATAGAAGTGGAAATACCTCTTAGAGAAGAACATGGAGATTTTTCTACACCTACCCCCTTAAAATTATCTTCCCTTTTATCGTATTCTTCCTTAGAATTAGCGAACAAACTCAAGGAATTTATAATTAAATCTGAATTTTCAAAGCAATTTGAGGCTATTAAAGTTGCTCAACCTGGTTTTATAAACTTTTATCTAAAAAAAAGTTATTACTTTGAAGTTTTAAAGCAAATCTTAGAACATGATTACTTTGCCAGATTAGGGATGGGGGAAGGGAAAAAAGTGCAGGTGGAATTTGTTTCTGCCAACCCCACCGGTCCTTTACACATAGCGCATGGCAGAGGTGCAGTAATCGGAGATGTTACTGCGAGAATACTGGAACATCTCGGTTATGAAGTGCAAAAAGAATATTATGTTAATGATACCGGAGGGCAAATTGAAAAGTTTGCTAAATCCATAGAAGCCAGGTATGATGAACTTACGGGGAAGAAAGTTGAATTTCCTTCTGATGGTTATCATGGCACCTATGTTATTGATATGGCTCGTAATATTATGAACAATCATTCTTTAGATTATCTAACTGAAAATAAGCGGGTTGGCTTTTTAATGGAATATGCAGTAGGTGAAATGCTTAAGGATCATAAAGAAGTCCTTTCTCTCCTTAATATTAACCATGATAACTATTTCAAAGAAAAATATCTGGTGGATTCCGGGTTGGTTGATGAGGTTTTAACTATACTTAAAAAAAATGGCTATCTTGAAGAGAAAGATGGTGCCATCTGGTTTACTTCAACTGATCTCGGTGATGATAAAGATCGTGTACTGGTAAAGTCAGATAAGTCTCTCACTTATTTTATTAAAGACATTGCCTACCACTACGAAAAATTTGTTAAAAGAGGGTTTGATATTGTAATTGATGTATGGGGTGCAGATCACCATAATCATGTTACCAGGATCAAAAATTCTCTGAAAAGTCTTAATATTAACCCGGATAGATTTGAGGTTATTTTAATTCAGTTAGTAAGGTTAATATCTAAAGGCAAAGAAATTCTCATGTCTAAGAGGTCGGGTGAATTTATAACCTTAAGAGAACTTATAGAAGAGGTAGGTAAAGATGTCGCACGATATATTTATCTTACCAGGAGCAGTAATAGTCCTCTGGATTTTGACCTTGACCTTGCCCTTAAAGAGTCAATGGATAACCCGGTTTTTTATATTCAATATGCTTATGTCAGAGCAGGCAGTATTTTAAAACAAGCTGCTATTAAAGGCATAGAAATAAGAAAAGCAGATGAAGTAAATTATGCTTTATTATCTTCTAATACTGAGTTCAGGTTGTTGAGATTACTGTCAATTTTACAAGATGAGATTTTATTAACAGGAATAAAGAGAACTCCACATCGTTTAGCTACAACCTCCAGAAAATTAGCTGAAGCTTTTCATGAGTTTTATCAACTGCATAAAGTAATCGGTGAAAGTGCAGAATTAGAACAAGCAAGACTCCATCTGGTTATAGGTACCAGGAGCGCTTTAGAGTTACTACTAAACCTTATGGGAATCACCAAAGTAGAGGAAATGTAAAATGCAAAAGTATATTTTCATTACCGGAGGAGTAGCCTCATCATTAGGTAAGGGTATTACTACCTCAGCCATAGGGAGAATTTTAAAGAGCCGGGGTTTGAATGTAACTGCAGTGAAGTTTGATCCCTATATAAACGTTGATGCTGGAACCATGAACCCCTATCAGCATGGTGAAGTTTTTGTTACTGTGGATGGAGCAGAAACCGACCTGGATTTAGGTCACTATGAAAGATTTATTGATGTCAATCTTCACAAACATAACAATGTTACTACAGGAACGATTTACGAAACTGTAATATCCCGTGAGAGAAGGGGAGAGTATTTAGGTGGAACCGTTCAGGTTGTTCCCCATATCACAGATGAAATTAAAAAAAGGATTACCATGGTAGCGGAAAAGGATAATGCTCAATTAATCCTGGTGGAAGTCGGCGGTACAGTTGGTGATATTGAAGGGCTTCCGTTTCTTGAGGCTATTAGGCAGTTAAAAAGAGAAATAGGTCACGGTAATAGCCTTAATGTTCATGTAACCTATATTCCATATTTAAAAGCAGCTCAGGAGTTTAAAACTAAACCTACTCAACATAGCGTGAAAGAACTCAGGAGCATAGGGATTCAACCCGAAGTGTTGATAGCTCGCTCAGAAAGACCTATTCCAGCAGAACATAAAGAAAAAATGTCGCTTTTTTGCGATGTACCCATAGAAGCAGTTATAGATGTGCCTGATTTGGATACTATTTATAGGGCACCAATCTGTCTTGAAGACGCCGGTCTGGGGGCATTAATTCAAGAAAGGCTTAACTGCTCAAACGGGGTAGCTGATTTAGAGGTTTGGAAAGATATTGTTAGTAAATCCCAGAACCCCTCAAGCGAAGTAGAAGTTGTGTTGGTCGGGAAATATGTAACCATAAAAGATGCCTATTTAAGTGTTGTTGAAGCTTTAAAACATGCTTCTATTCACCTTTCTAATAATCTAAAGATAAAGTATGTGCCTGCGGAATATTTAGAATCCCCTGATTTTGAAAATATTTTGAAAAACTCAGACGGTATTATTGTTCCTGGAGGGTTTGGAGCAAGAGGTATTGAAGGAAAAATTAATGCTATTAGTTATGCCAGAAAAAATAACTTGCCTTTTCTGGGCTTGTGTCTGGGGATGCAATTAGCAGTTATTGAGTTTGCCCGTTCTTGTTGTGGACTTGCTGGAGCGCATAGCAGTGAGTTCAACGAAAATAGCAGTTTTAAAGTTGTTGACCTGGTACCTGGTCAGGAAGTATTAATTGGAACAGGTGGAACTATGAGATTAGGTGCTTACAGAGCTGAATTAAGAAATAATACCAGGGCAAGTAAACTATATCAGAAACAGTTTGTTTTAGAAAGACATAGACATAGGTATGAGGTTAACCCAGATTTCGTAAGTATTCTTGAAACTAACGGCTTGATATTTTCCGGGTGGCATAATAATTTAGCTGAAATTATAGAAATAAGCAATCATCCTTTTTTTATGGCAACTCAATTTCACCCTGAATTTGCTTCCAGACCTACCCAACCACACCCCTTATTCTTAGGCTTTATAGAAAGTGCTATTAAAAATAGATATAAATAAATGAGGAGATAATGATTTTGAAATCTGAGTTCGACGAGAATGTAAATTCATTATTTATCGCGATCCGTTTCTTGAGGACCTTCTTCTCAATATCTACCAAAGATATACAGGATATTATTAATTATATGTTAGCTGAAAATAGCGAAGAATCTTCCATCCATATCCAGGATGGAATATGGAAAATACTCAACCCCAAAATAAAAGAATTACCCTTATGGTCGGTAGAAATGATCAAGTTTTTCTTTGATAAAAACCCCAGAGATGTTTTTGAAACTCTAAGAAAATTATTAGATAGTGAAGAGAATAGTGAATTCTTTCATAATTGGCTGGAAAACTTTATTCAATATTTAGCTTCTGTAGTTAGCTGGCAGGACCCTGACATATTAAGAAGAATTGAAAACCTCTACGAGATAATAGATGATAAGGAGCAACTACCTTATCAAGAAATTAAGAGGGCTTTTTTTGGTAATGAAAAGTACTTTAAAGGAGATGTTGGGTTAACCTGGATATTGACCCCGGTAATCTCTCTTCCCCGTCCCTGGTTGTTAATAATAAATAGATTAGAAGGTAAAATCTGGGAAAAAGAAAGTATCCAGGGGTCATGATAAATCAAGAGTAATTAATTATTCTCAATCTCATTACTTTTGAATTCTCTGGATATCTCCAACTCTACCAACAATTATCAGGGTATCATCAATTTGAATTATTTCTTTTGGTTCAGGGTTGACGATTATTTTACCATTTCGTTTTATGGCTAATAAATTGATCTTATCTCTTTCTCTCAACTTACTATCCTTTAGGGTTTTTCCTTTGATATTGTTAGGTGTTTTAATCTCAGTGATGCTTAAATCTTTAGACAGCTCAAGAACATCCAATATATTTGAGGTGACTAAAGAATAAGCAGTTCTTATTCCCATATCTCTTTCAGGAAATATGATTTTATGAGCTCCGATTTTTGCTAAAACTCTTCCGTGAAGCTCATCATTAGCCTTAACCACAATTAAGGGAATACCCATCTCTTTCAAAAGAGCGGTGATGAGAATACTCGCTTGGATATCTTTTCCAATAGCTACGATAACTGTATCGCAATTGGGTATACCTGCTTCTCTAAGAGCTAATTCATTGGTTGCATCTCCAGCAATAGCTATAGCCGGGGTGGTTCTAAAGTTTTCTGCTCTTTCTTCAGTTTTATCGAGTACTATTACATCTGCACCAAGGTTTAATAAAGTTGTAGCCACTGCTGTACCGAATCTTCCCAAACCGATCACTCCACATTGTAAACGACTCATAAATCCTCCTTTATCCTATGCTAATCTTTTCTTCAGGATAAGTTATTACCGATGGCTTTGTTTTTACTACCAGGGAAAGTAGAAGGGCTAAAGGACCAACTCTACCAGCCAGCATAGTAAACATTAAAATTATTTTACCAGTAAAATCAAGATTTGTAGTCAACCCTCTGGATAAACCCACGGTTCCAAAGGCTGAGGTTACCTCAAATAATATGTCTAAAGGTGGGGCTTTAAGCGTGGAGAGTAGGGCAAAAGTAGAGAAAAATACTAACATAAAAGCTATAAATAAAATGGCTATAGTTTTTCTAATCGTGATGGAGGGTATGCTCTTGTTCATAATCACTGTCTTTTCTTTTCCCTGTAAAATAGACCAGATAAAAGCTATTCCTACAGCAAAAGTAGTAGTTTTTACCCCACCACCAGTTCCACCAGGTGAAGCACCGATGAACATTAAAAAAATTATTAACCAAGAAGTGGCAGGTAATAAACTCGCAGTATCAATAGTATTAAAACCTGCAGTTCTCGGAGTTACCGCTTGAAAAAAAGAAGCTAATATTTTATCAAATAAATTTAAGTTTCCCAGTGTTTTAGGGTTATGGTATTCCAGTACTAAAACTAACAAAGTAGCCAGGATTAGCAATAATATCGTTGTTCGTATTACCATTTTAGTGTGAAGGCTAATAGCACCATTTTTTCTGTGAAGTATGATTTCCGATACAGTCATGAAACCTATTCCTCCAATAATTATTAGAGTAGATATTATTATGTTTACAAAAGGATCTGAAACATACTCTGTGAGGCTCTTAAAATTTCCCATTATATCAAAGCCAGCATTATTAAAAGCTGATACTGAATGAAACAAACTTTTCCATAAGCCATCAATGAGTCCAAATCTGGGAATAAATCTTAAAGATAATAATAAGGCACCGGTTATTTCGATTACCAATACAAAAAACGCTATTAACTTGACCAACTTAACTGCACCCTGAATAGAATACAAATTTAAAGTATCAGATATTAAAGTTCTATCAAAAATAGATACTTTTCTTCCTAAAAGCAAGGCAATTATAGTCATAGCCGTCATATAGCCTAATCCACCGATTTGAATTAACAGGAGGATGACGGTCTGGCCAAAAAAAGTGTAGTGGGTAGCGGTATCTACCACCACCAAACCGGTAACGCAAACCGCAGAAGTTGCTGTCCAGAGAGCTGTAATATAGGTGGTTGGTATATTGCTAGCAATAGGTAGGTAAAGAAGCAAAGATCCAGCTAAAATAACTGCTATGTAACTTAATACTACCAATTGGTAAGGTTTTAAACTACTTTTAATTTTAGTTGATAAATCCATAAACTATTTTACATATAATACCACTAAATCTTAAAAATACCTATAATAAAAATTATTTGAAGAATAATTTAATAATTCTACGAAATCCATATTTTACATAATTAATGATTTCCTTTAAGCTTTTGGATTTAAATAAAGTTCTGACAAGGTATTTTGGTCTTAGATAAAATTTAATGATGGCTTTTTTTCTCATTTTCAGCAATTCTTCAGCAGAGAGGTATTTGGTCCCCATAACTGGAATAGCATGACTAAAAATAGAAGAAGAGGAGGGGAAAGGATTATTATTTACTAAAAGGTTATCCTTTTCCATAGTTTCTCTTAATTCAGTTTTTTCAAAAGGAACTGGTATATGAAATTCAACAAAATCACCATCCAGAGAGAGAGAATAATTTATGGTACTGTCTATATCTTCTTTTTTTTCCCAGGGAAATCCTATCATAAAAAAAAGATAGGTTTTAATGCCATATTTTTTTAACAACCTTACTGCTTCAATACCCTGGTTTAAATTGGTTCCTTTCTTCATTAATTCAAGTGATTTTTCACATCCACTTTCAATGCCTAATGACATAAGAAAGCATCCAGACTCTTTTAGTATTTGAACAAGCTCTTCATCGATAGTGTCCACCCTGGAATTGGCAACATAATTGATTCTTAGTTGGTGTTTTTTAAGTTCAAGAGCAATTTCGGAAACCCATTTTTTATTTAGGGTAAAAGTATCAGCTCGGAAAAAAAAGTTGGAGATATGGTGTTCCCTAACACATACTTCAATTTCATTTACAATATTTACCGGGGATCTAAGTCTAACTTTACTTCCTGACACAATTGACGCCAGACAGTAAATACATTGGTAGGGGCATCCCCTGCTGGTCTGTATAGTTGTCATAGGCTCACCAGTGTCAGGTCTTATATAAAGTTGATTGTTAAGAAGAGTTCTGGCAGGAAAAGGCAGAGAATCAAGGTTAAGCACTATGGGTTCTTTATCGCTAATATATATTTCGTTACCCCGTCTGTATGAAAGACCGGGGATTTTATCCCATGAACTACCCTTATAGAGCAAGGGGAGGGTTAGTTCGTACTCCCCAGAAAGTACCATATCTATTTCAGGGTTTGAAGATAGAAGCTTTTCTTTCCAAAAATCAGCGCTTACTCCTTTAATTACAGTTATTAAACCAGGAAAATTATTTTTAGCCAGTTTTAAAATTAGTATGTCTGAAGAAAGAGTAAACATAGTAGCACTAACCAGGAGTAAATCAGGTTTTAAATTTAATAAATCAAAATAGAAATCTGAGACATCCTTTTCTTCTGCAGGGTAATCCCTAATATAAGTTCTAATACCTTCATTTACCAGCCCAGCCGCAATATAAGCAAGGTCAAGGGGCATTCTGGACACTGTAGCAGTTAAATCTTCTACAGGAACTTGGCAACGGTCCTCGCCTCTTATGTATTTACCAGTAGGTGGGTTAATCAGAAGAGCAGTTGTTAATGGCTTAATCTTCACTAATCTCTAAAGAGAACTCTTTTATGTTGTGCCAATAAGCCAGCTCTTTTAAATAAAAAGTCTGAGATATTAATAATTGATAGTGAGACTCTTCAATATCTGCCAGTCCTTTCCAAATATCTTTTGTATGAGAGTTTTTTGCTTTGCGGTACTGCTCTAAATAAAACGTCTTTGCTTCATCTTCTAAATTTAAGGCGATGTTAATTACCTGCTCTTCTTTTAAGGATAAAGAAACTTTTTTTGAGCTTTCATACTTTTTAAGGGTAGGAACCAGCTTTTCCACTTCTGACGAGGGTAGAGTAGTTATCAAACTGTGGTCATCATTAGTAACAAAAATTTTAAAAAGTTGATTTAGGTGTTCGTAATGATTAAATTCGTCTCGTGCAAGCATAATAAATATGTTTTTTCCTCTTATATCCTCATTTCTGATAGCAAATTCTAAATACTTCATCAATGACCTCTTTTCACTTTCTATAGCTAATTTGAGAGCTTCTACTGTTTCAATATTCATATTACAACTCACTCCTTAGATTAACCAACTTAACAAGATGCTCTTTTTCCTGGTTAATAATCTCATTAATTAGCTGCTTGGTTGCTTCAGACCGAATATTGTTCAGTAATTCCTGATAAAATAAAATTGATTCTTTTTCTAAAATCATAGCTCCCTCTATACCTTGAATGTCAGTGAAGGATAGATTTAATAGGTTTGCTCCCTTATCATTCATGTTAAAAATTATACTATCAGCAAGGGAATAGAGGTAATTAATTGATTCTTCGTTAGTATAAAGAAGTTGGTCTTCACTCTTCTGGGTGGTAAGAAGCAAAAGCTCCTTAAACGAGATTTTATGCTTTTCTTCTTCCTTCAACAGATAGTCCAATAGATTTCTAAGTTTTAAATTTAATTTCCTATTTAATAAAGATTTATAGAAGTTTATTCCGTTTTCTTCAATTTTTACTGCTATTAATATTAATTCTTCTGTAGATAAGGTTATTTTCATAATTAAAAAGGTTGAAACTGAGCCTTTTCCCAGTACTCTCTTCTAATTACTTCCAGTTCTTTTTGGAGCAAATTAAAGTGTTTCTCCTCCCAGCTAATAAGCTTAAGATAGAGAGTATTGCTAGACTCGTTTTTTGAATTGGTCAATGCTTTACGGTAAAATTCAATTGAATTCTTTTCAAGTAATAAACCAATATTGAGAGCAGATATTTCAAAATCAGCATCAATTGATTGAGTAGGAATTATTTCAGGAAATGTACCCGGGGATTTAAAGGCGGTTGGGGCGGGGTAATAACCAGACTTAAAGTAATTTTTAGCTTCAGAAACCAACCAGGATAGATGTTGGGTCTCGTCTTTGGCTAAGCTAAGGAAAACTTCTCTGGTTTGAAGGATAGTTGATTTTTCTGCTGCCAGGTTGTAAAAAGACATACCGGTTAACTCAATTTCCATTGCTGTTTTAAATATTTCTTGCAAAATATCCCTTTCCATTAAAGCAGCTCCTTATATTTATAATATATTATTATACTATTCTTGTTTTATAATTTATTAACGATATATAATTTATAGGTTTACTTGAGTAATAAAACTTTAAAATAAGGAGGTACTGAATGATTGTAGCTCGGGGTGTTGAACTACTACTTTATACTTTTGGAGAAAAACACCCTTTTAATTCTAAAAGAGCAGAACTGTTTTTTGAAAGTATCGGTGAGTATCCAGATATCTTATATGTAAAACCCACCCAGGCTAAGAAAGAAGAGATAAGTTTATTCCATACCCCAGATTATATTGATTTTGTTTTTAATGCTTCACTTAAAGGGATAGGTTACCTGGATTATGGAGATACACCTGCTTTTAAGGGAGCATACGAAGCCTCAGCGTTTGTGGTTGGAACTACCCTTTTATTAGCTAAGCAATTAATTGATAGTGATGAATACTATGCTTTTAATCCTATTGGCGGTCTTCACCACTCTATGCGTAATAGGGCAGGCGGATTTTGTATCTTTAATGATATCGGAGTTACTGTAGAATACCTATTTAAGCAAGGATATAAAAAGATACTGTATATTGATATTGATGCCCACCATGGAGATGGGGTTTACTACTCTTTTGAAATGGATAACCGCTTGTATATCTGGGATGTTCATGAAGATAGTAGATTTCTTTACCCGGGAACTGGCCTAGATAGCGAAATAGGTATAGGTCCTGCAGAAGGTACCAAAGTTAACATTAATCTTCTTCCAGGCTCAGGAGATAAGGAACTTTTAGGTTATTTAACTTCTTTAGAAGAGATCTTTAACAGATGTAAGCCTGAGTTTGTGATTTTCCAGGTAGGGGTTGATGGTCTGGAAGGAGACCCATTAACACAATTAAAGTACAGTTTGAATGGCTATTTAGAAGTTATCCAAAAAGCCAGGGAATTGTCTCTTACTTATGGTAACGGAAAGGTTCTATTTCTTGGTGGTGGAGGGTATAATCTTAATAATATCAATCAGGGCTGGTCTGCTCTGATTAGAACTATTGCAGGGAGATTAAAATGAAAAAGACAGTATTAGTTTTGGTTTTAGGTTTTATAATGCTTCTGCCTACCAATGTATTTGGGTGGAGTGAACATGGGTTAATGACGGCACAGGTAATAGGGTCGTTATCCTGGGTTAAAGATTACAACAATATTACCATTACGCCTTACACATATCATAAATATGACAATTCTGTCTATAACGAAAAATTTATCATTAAATACCTTGAGGGTTCTGTAGGAGATAAAACAGATGCACTGACTATATTAAGTATTTATTCAGATGAACCTGACTGGGATATGGATACTGATTTAAACCTATCAAGATTTCAGATATTAACTGGTAATTCGCAGGGTTATCGGCATCAAAGGTATGTAGCTTTTGGTGGACTCCTAAGAGCAGGGGTTGCACATAAACGAGTTCAGCATTTTTACAATTTAAGTCGTATTGCATTCAAAAACAACGATGCCTACTGGGGTTTTAGATTTTTAGCTCGCTCTCTTCACTTTTTGCAGGACTTGACACAGCCACAGCACGCTTTACCAGCTCCAAATAACATAATAATAAGAGAAATTATTGATATTAGAAGTTTCACCATAATGTGCGTGAATCATCACCTAACACTAGAAGATTACTATCAAACCACTCAAATTAAAAATGGCAATGAGGAATACATAAAAACCTTGAGAGAAGCAAAACCAGCAAGAATCAGAAACCCCTACAAATCAGCCATTATTGCATCTCGAAGGGCTCGCAGACTGATAGGAAATTTATGGAATAGAATGGAAAATTTCTTTGGTAGAGAGATTTCTGCTAAAAGCAGATTTAACATAACTCAGGATGAATTACAGCTTTTATTAACTAACCCAGCTAAGCAGGAGGCTCGGGTCAAACTTGACCAAACTGTCTTAACCGCTTTAAACTTGTTTTCTTCGTATAGCAAAGGTCTTGTTGAGTTCGCCAGGAGAGATATTAAATTTTAGAACAAACAGCCTGGTTTCCTAAAAAACCAGGCTGTTTTATAAAATAATAAGCGTAATTATTTATCTTCTTTTAAATAACTTCGCTCATCGGCGTTGGAATATTTTCATCAATAAGGAGTCTTATATCGCATTTTAAACACCTGTTACCTTCAATTTTAGCTTTATCATCAACAAGAAGTTTTTGCACTTCCACAAAACTATTAATTCTGCTGTGTTCGTCCTCATATTTAGGACAAACTCTATCTAAATCTGAAAAATTATCTATTCTTCCAATCTGGCAGGGAGGTATCTCGGGTTTAGTAAATATTTCGTCAATTATTCCTGTTCCTCCAAGAAAAATATCTATATTTGAAGCAGACTTTCTCCCCTGGGCAATTGCTTCAATGACTGAGGCAGGTCCGAGTACTATATCTCCTGCTGCAAAAACACCTTTTCTGGTTGTTTCCAGAGTATTCTGATTAACCTGTATTACCCCCTGGCTTTGTGAAACACCCCAACCTTCAGGAATTTCCGAGTTCTGCCCTATTGCTATAATAATAGAGTCAAATTCACTATCTAAATCACACCCTTTTATAGGAATTGGTCTCCGTCTTCCCGAGGCATCAGGTTCTCCTAACATCATCTGAGCGCAGGTTATTTTAAGGCACTGCCCATCGAAAACTATTTTAACAGGAGAAGTAAGACAATCAATTTTAACTCCTTCATCTTCAGTTTCTGTAATTTCTTCAGGGTTAGCTGGCATTTCAACCTGACTTCTACGATACAATATAGTTACTGATTTTGAACCTAACCTTAAAGCGGTGCGGGCTGTATCCATTGCTGCATTACCTCCACCAATTACTCCAACCCTATCGCCAAGGGCTATTTTTTTTCCTGAGGCAACATCTCTCAGGAAGCTAACGCAATCGTAAACTCCTGGTAAATTTTCTCCATCAATACCTAACTTAACACCCAGGTGTGCACCACTAGCAATGAGAATTGCTGAGTAATCGTTAATTAGCGCATCTAAGTCAACTATCTTAAAGTCTGTTTTAACCTGTAATCCCAGGTTTAATATTTCTTGTATTTCGCTATCTAAAACCTCTCTGGGCAATCTGTATGCAGGAATTCCATATCTCATCATTCCGCCCAGTTCTGGGAGTGCTTCAAATATTGTCACCTGATGACCAAGTTTTAGTAGATGATAAGCAGCAGTAAGGCCTGCTGGTCCTGAACCAATTATCGCTACAGATTTTTCTGTAGCAGGCTTTTTATTTATCTTGGATCTCCAGTAGTCCCAATCTCCCTTATCAGCAGCAACCCTTTTCAGGTTTTTGATAGAGATCGGATCGTTAATTTCCTGCCTTCTACAAACTGTCTCACAGGGATGGAAACAAGCTCTTCCCAGAATTGCAGGAAAAGGAACCCTTTCTCTGATTACGGCTAAGGCCTCAGTGTAATTACCCTCTCCTACTAACCTAACATATTTAGGAACATCTATATTCGCTGGACAGTTGTAAGTACAGGGTACTAAATACTTTTCTTTTTCTTCTCTGGGAAGCCACAGGGTATTTTTGTCAAATAGAGCTGCAGTGGGACACACCTCTACACAAGCGGTACAGAATCGGCACTCAGACTCTCGCAGTGGTTTGGAAAACTTAGTTCCAACCATAGAATCATATCCGCGAAATATAAAATCAATTGCACCTACACCTCTTAGCTCCTGACAAGCCCTAACGCATCTTCCACATAAGATACACTTGTCTAAATCTCTGATGAATAAAGGGGTATCTAAATCTTTGGGAAGGTTTTTTTGTACTCTGGGGAAAGTTACATTATTGATACCTAAATAAGCTGATAAAGATTGTAATTCGCATTTCTGGTTTTTTATACAGGTAAGACAATCCTGTGGGTGTTCTGAAAGCATTAGCTCCATTGAAGCTTTTCTAATTTCATTTAAAGATTTAGTGTTGGTTTTTATTCTCATACCTTCTTGAACAGGAGTTGTACAGGATGTTGGATAACCCCTCATATTTTCCACTTCTACAACACAAAGGCGACAAGCTCCAAAAGGAGAAAGATTTGGGTGGTAACACAAATTTGGAATGTAGATTCCTTCGCGTAGAGCAGATTTTAGTATAGTATCGTCAGCTCGGGCGATCATTTTTTGGTCATTTATGGTTAGATGAACCTTATTCATTTTTTGGTTCCTCCTCTCCGGAAAGTTTTAAGACTGCATTGAATTTTGGAGGACATACTTCCAGGCATACTCCGCATTTAATACATTTATCTTGTTCTATAACATGCACCTGTTTTACTGCTCCCTTAATGGCATTTACTGGACAGGCTTTAAAACAGAGGGCGCAAGCTTTGCATTTATCTGGGTCAATCTTGAAGTATATCAAATTTTTACAAACTTTTGCCGGACATACTTTATCCTGAATATGCAATATATATTCGTCCCTAAAGTATTTCAAGGTTGTTAGAATGGGGTTAGGTGCTGTTTGACCCAGACCACATAAAGACCCTGACTTAACTTTTTCTGCCAGATTATAAAGTAGAGTTAAATCTTGCATCTCACCTTTTCCCTGAGTTATTTTTTCCAGCATCAGCAAAAGCTGTTTTGTGCCCAATCTACAGGGAACACATTTTCCACAGGATTCCTTTTGGGTAAAATCGAGAAAGTAACGTGCGATATCTACCATACAGGTTTCTTCATCCATAACCACCATTCCACCCGATCCCATTATTGAACCTACACTTGCTAAGGAATCATAATCAACAGGTAAATCAAGCTCAGTTGAGGGGATACAACCTCCAGACGGGCCTCCTGTTTGTACAGCTTTGAATTTTTTATCATGAGGTATGCCTCCTCCAATATTAAAAATGATATTGTTAAGAGTCATTCCCATGGGAACTTCTATCAAACCGGTATGGTTTACTTTACCAGCCAGAGCGAAAGTTTTTGTTCCCTTGCTATTATCAGTACCATAAGAAGAATACCACTCTGCGTCTTTAATCAATATGGCTGACACATTTGCTAAAGTTTCAACGTTATTTATTATGGTAGGTTTTTCCCATAAACCTTTTTCTGCAGGGAAGGGAGGTCGCGAGCGCGGCATACCTCTTTTACCCTCTATGGAGGCTATAAGGGCAGTTTCTTCTCCACAAACAAACGCTCCAGCGCCTTCTTTAATTTTTACCTTGAAAGAAAAATTACTGCCTAAGATAGAATCACCTAATAACCCAACTTCTTCCATCTGTTTAATGGCAATCTTCAATCGGGTAATAGCCAATGGGTATTCTGCTCGGACATAGATATAACCTTCATTGGCACCTATGGCATAGGCTCCAATAAGCATGCCTTCAAGAACTGAATGGGGGTCACCCTCTAGAAGAGACCTATCCATAAAAGCTCCGGGGTCACCCTCATCAGCATTGCATATAAGGTATTTTTTATCACTATCAGATTTATAGCAGAAATCCCACTTTGTGCCAGTAGGAAAACCACCGCCACCTCTACCCCTAAGTCCTGATTTTTTTATTTCTTCAATAACCTCGATCGGGTTAAGGGAAAGCGCTTTCTCTATCCCTTTATAGCCCTCATTAGCTAAATAGTGGTTAATATTCTCAGGGTCTATAATTCCACAGTTTCGTAAAGCAATGCGAACCTGGTTTTTAAAAAAAGGGTGTTCTGAAAAAGGATTTATGCCTTCATACTTTAAATGGTCCCGCGTGCCCAGTACATGGTTAACTAAGATTTTATTATGTAAAAGGTGCTCTTCTATAATCTTTTGGGCAATATCAGTATTTACTTGGTGATACAAGATAGGTGGGGTTGAAGATAGGGTTACCTCAATCATAACTTCTCCGTAACACATACCTATGCATCCTACCTCAAACACACGAGCCTGGATACTATTCTCCTCCAATTTAGTTTTTATAGCTGATAAGACATCCAGAGCGCCAGCAGCCCTACCACAGGTTGCCGAACCTACGGTAATTATGGGAATTTTAGGATACTTAATTTCTTTCCATTCTTGTAAAGCTTGTTCTCTTAATTTGTCAAGGTTCATCATTTTACCCTTCCATTTCGGTAATAATATGCTGGATTTTGTTAGGAGTAAGTTTAGCATAGACATGGTCATCTATGGTGGCACAGGGAGCTAAAGCACAACAACCGATGCAAGCAACTCTCTCTACGCTATACTCCAGATCAGGGGTAGTATCCTCATTTTCCAACTTTAATGTTCTTTTTACTGCTTCCAGCACTTTTTCTCCACCTTTTACGTGGCAGGCAGTTCCCAAACATATTTTAATTTTATGCCTGGCAGGGGGAGTAAACTTAAATTGAGAGTAAAAGGTGGCTACTGCATATATTTCAGTTTGAGAGATATTAAGTGATTTAGATATTTTTTCTAATGACTTTTCAGATAAAAAACCTTCTGTTTCCTGAACTTCTTGAAGAATTGGTATTAATTCGCTTCTTTCAGAGTTATCTGCAGAAACTGTTTTAACTTCACCATCCATATTTCATCCTCGCAATTAATTTATAGTTGATATAAAGAAAACTTATATATTATATCTTAAATAATGGATATTTTTGATTGGAATTAATATTGAGAATGTAATGTTTACTATCTTAAATGGGTTACTCCTACCCTTAAACAATATTGTGAGATTGGGCAATTAGAGCATTTTGGACTAAGAGGCTGGCAAATATTTTGACCAAAGGTAACCAACAAATCGTTAATATATAACCAATATTTTTTAGGAACTACTGTCATTAATTCAACTTCAGTTTTATCAGGGTTCTTAGTTTTAACCAAACCTAATCTATTGGTGATTCTGTGAACATGAGTATCAACCGCTATCGCCGGTATTTTAAACGCTCTGGACAACACAATATTAGCTGTTTTCCTCCCAACGCCTGGGATAGATAGTAAAGCATCAATGTTATCAGGCACTTTTCCTTGGTATTTAGTAATTATTAACCAGGTTACTTCTTTTACAATCAACGATTTTTTTCGGTAAAAACCAACAGGATAAATAGTATCTTCAATTAATTTAATCGGAAGTTGAATTATTTCTTCAGGAGTTTTAGCCAGTGTATATAAACGGTTAGTGGCATCAAGAGTAACTGTATCTTTAGTTCTTAAACTTAAAAGGCAGGAGATCAAAATCCAATAAGCATCATTTGTTTTTTCAATAACCGAAGAAATCACTGTTTTATTGAACCCAGAGAGGTGTTTTTGTAGTGTGTTCAAGACTTTTTCTAAATCATCTATATTCATACCAGATATTATATAATAATAAACATATGGTTCTTAGCGATTCTGAAATAAAGAAAAGACTTACAGCAGGAGATATCACCATTAACCCTATAATTGATTGTGATATCCAGATTCAACCTTCATCAGTTGACCTTAGGTTAGGAAACAGCTTTATAGTTTATAAATACACCACCAATATTTTAGATTTAAAAAGCAGTGATTTTTCCCAATACTATGATATTGTGGAAATAAGCGATA
Source organism: Candidatus Psychracetigena formicireducens (assembly GCA_018725175.1). GTDB lineage: Bacteria > Coprothermobacterota > HKB111 > HKB111 > HKB111 > Lithacetigena > Lithacetigena formicireducens. The sequence goes on along the minus strand of QLTX01000008.1, from coordinate 3,052 downwards.
ATGAATCTTTTTTATTAATGCCCCACTCCTTTGTTTTAGGTACTACCCTGGAATGGGTTAAGGTTCCCACTGATTTAGTAGCCAGAGTTGATGGTCGCTCTACCCTCGGAAGATTGGGAGTCCTTATACATGCCACAGCTGGCTATGTTGACCCAGGATTTGAAGGAAATATAACCCTGGAACTATCTAATGCAAATGTGATGCCCATAAATCTATATCCTGGAATGAGAATCTGTCAGATTTCCTTTGAAACTCTGTTTGGAAAAGTCGATAAACCTTATGGAGTGAGCAGGGGGTCACATTATATGGGTCAAAAAGGGGTAACTCCTCCTTCTATTTTTAATAAATTAAAATAAATGTTAAGGGTAGGAGACCTCCATCTTCATTCTTTTTATTCTGATGGAGAACATTCAATTAACTCTCTTAAGGATTTATCGCGAAAAGCTGGGTTAGACTTCATTGCCATTACCGACCACGACACTTTAGACCATTTTACCGATAAAAGCATATCTTCTTCTGATACTTTAGAAATAATCAAGGGCGTAGAAATATCTACCATAGAAAATGAGATAGATTATCACATAATTGGTTATTTTGTTTCTCCGGAAAATGAAGATTTAAAAAATTTAATACATAATTTATCAATTTTCAGGGATGAAAGGATAAGAATTATGATTGAGAATTTAGCTAAAAAAGGTATTGAACTTTTTTTTGAGGAGGTTCAAAATAAAACTAGGAAGGACTTTTTGTCACGAAACCTCATCGCAGAAGTTCTCTTAGATAAAGGGTATATTAAGTCAATTCCAGAAGCTTTCACATTTGATTTTATTGGAAACACCAGTGAATCATACCTAAGGGGGTTTTCTGTTTCTCCCGCCAAAGTAATTAACATTATTCATTTTGCAGGAGGAGTAGCTATTTTAGCTCACCCGGGAAACACACCTGGTAGAACCGAGGTGGTTGGAATGCAAGAGTTAACTATGTTGAAAGATTTTGGGTTAGATGGTTTAGAAGTATTTCAACCCAAACATTCTCTGGAAGATATAAAAAGATTTGTTTGTCAAGCAAATTTATTAAACCTTACTATTACCGGAGGCTCCGATTTTCATGGAAAATACTCTCCTGAAATTCAATTAGGTATGGTCAGATTACCGGAAAAGTACCTGGAAGCTCTTAAGAAACTAAAACAGTGACCTTATTATATCATTAACCTTTTTTACCCATCTTTTTCCAAAAGTAGTTGGGTATTTTTCAGATAATGATTTAATTATTTCCTGTTCTCTTTCCATCCTTACTGTTAGTTCTAATTCTGCTCTCCACTTTTCAAACTCCTTAGCAGGAGGACCCTGAACATTATTTTTTTCAAAGTAGTAATTCTCAACCTCCTCGGGCGTAACAGTGATTGTTCCAATTTCTGTTTCTAAAACCTTTTTTCTGAGAAGAGTATTGGTTAGCATTGTTTTATACCCAATTTCGGTTAACCCAAGGTTTTTCAGGCTCTGTAGGTACTTTTCCCGAGAAGAAAGCTGTTTTATAAATTTATTTATTGATTTATCAATTTCTTCTTGTTTAACAGTAATACCCAATTCTTTTGCTTTGAGAATTATTAATTTATCCTCTATAATCTTATCAATAGCCATAGTTTTGATTTTTTCAAGGTTACTCACCCCTTCTTCGCCCTGAAAAGAGATCCCCAAACTTTCAAATCTTTTTTTATAGAAATTAACCTGTTCTTCCACCTCACTTTTAGATACGACTTTATTTCCTATGACCATAAATGTATCTCTATCTACGATAACGGAATAAAAGGCAAAAGAAAATAGTATTAACAATAAAGAAAATATCAGTAGAATTAGTATGTATTTATAGTTTTTTCTAATCATAATTAAGATATAATAACATAATTTAAAGGCCTGTAGTTACATTTTAGGAGAGCGATTATGAAACATTTAAAAATAAAAAATATTACTATCTCCCTAATTATTCTTACTACCTTAGCGCTTTCTGGATGTAGGGTTTTATTGCCTGATAACAAGCCGCCTATTGAAGGAAATCCAGCTCCTAATTTCTCTCTTAAAGATGGACAGGGAGAACGACATACCCTCAAGGATTACCTGGGAAAAGTAGTTTTGTTAGAGTTCTGGGCAAGTTATTGAATGCCCTGCATAGAAGGCGGAGCCTTCTTTTCCACCCTTTATGAAGAATATAAAGATTTGGGTTTTGAGGTAATCGGAGTTAATTTGGATACTCCTGATACAGTTAAAGCCATCGCTGATATGGAGGAATTCAAACGAATCAGGAATATTAATTTTAAATCACTATACGATCATGACCTTAAGGTTGCCAAAATGTACAATGTTAAAACTATACCGGTTACTTTTTTGATTGACCGCCAGGGCTATATTAAAAAAATCTGGTTTGGATTTAGAATTCAATGGGCTCAGGAGTTCAGAGAGGAGATAGAAAAATACTTAAAGAAAGGTATAGATTAAAAACTTTACTTCTGTTGATATTTTTCTCTATTCTGATTATTTGGGGTATTTACAGAGAAGAAGCGTTAATTGTTTTTAGAAATGCTACTTTACTTTGTTTATCCTGTATGGGGTTAAAATAATCTAAAAGTGCATATATTATTTCGTTTCAGACAATTTATTCAACCAATTAGTACAATATTTTTTAATCTTCCTTTTTTAGCTCCCTGTTTGAAGCAGGTCCCTATTCCAGTTTTTAATTGCTATGCTTGCCCTCTAGCCTCTGCTGCCTGTCCTATTGGAACCCTTCAACATTTTTCTGTTATTAAGATTTTTCCTGTTTATACTGTCGGGTTATTAGGTTTTGTTGGAGCTCTTTCAGGAAGGTTTAGTTGTGGATTCCTCTGCCCATTTGGATACCTTCACGATTGGCTATTTAAAATAAAATCTAAAAAACTTTTTCTCCCTCATAAGCATTTATCAACAAATTTAAAATATTTTTCTTTGGCAATATTAGTACTTACTTGCAAAAGTAATAAATAGGTGTATAATATGGCATAGGAGGATACTATGCCACGAAA
>QLTX01000079.1 GCA_018725175.1 Candidatus Psychracetigena formicireducens | reverse complement strand
AAAGAAATCAATCTTCAAAACAAAGCAGGGGAAACGGGTGTCGCCCCGTCTGTTATTACCGTATCTGCAAATACCGGGGTCAGGTCTTCATTCTTGACATAACTTACCTGATATGTTTTAATTAATCATGGCTAGACCATTAAGAATTGAATATGAGAATGCTTGTTATCATATAACCAGTAGAGGGAATGAAAGAAAACCGATATACCTGGAAGAAAAAGACTACTATAAATTCTTAGACATATTAAGTCAGCTCCCTCAAAGATTCGGTGTAATAATCCACGGCTATGTTTTAATGGCCAATCATTATCATCTGTTGCTGGAAACACCCCTAACTAACATGGCTAAAACCATCCATTACCTAAATGCCACCTATTCAGGCTACTTTAATAGAAAATACGGAAGGGTTGGTCATCTTTTTCAAGGCAGGTATAAGGGTATTCTCATCGATAAAAACCAGTATCTCCTGGCTGTCAGCCGATATATCCATCTTAACCCTCTAAAGTCTAAACTAAGTGATAGACCAGAAGACTACCTATATAGTAGCTATTCTTCTTATATTGGGATAAGAAAAACCGACAGCTGGCTCACAACAGAATGGGTTCTGGGACAGTTTTCTGATGACCTGGTAAATGCCCATGCTGGCTACCAAGCTTTTGTTGAAGAAGGGTTAGCTAAGGAGGATAACCCTTTAAAAGATCTTAAAGCAGGCTTTATATTAGGTGGAGATGATTTTGTAGATAAGGTAAAGAATAGAGTAGGCTTAATAAGACATAGGGAGATACCTCAGAGTAAGGACCTCTGTGTTACCAGAACTTATGAGGAAATCCTTACAATGGTAAGTGTGATGTTTGGGGTAGGCAAGGAAGAAATACTAATACCAGGTGAGCGTAACAACTTTGCCAGGAAGGTGTCCATTTATTTATTAAGGAAATATACCCATCTTAAAAATATGGAAATAGCTCAAGGTTTTGGAGTGGGATATACTGCTGTAAGCCAGGTATCTTTAAGATTAAGAAAAGAGATGGAAGAAAACCCTTCTTTAAAAAGTGTGGTGCAGGGCTTAGAGGGCCAGTTAAGTGAATAATGAAGACCTGACCCCAAAGTTGACCACGTGACCCCGAAGTTGACCCCGAAATTCAGAATAGCGGTGTTGGCTTCAGGGAGCGGTTCCAACCTGCAAGCCATTTTAGAAGCGATAGATAGTGGTGACCTAGAGGATGGAAGGGTGGCATTAGTGGTCAGCGATAAAAAGAACGCTTTTGCCCTGGAAAGAGCCAGGCAAAGAACCATCCCCACAATATTTTTTAATCCCAGAAATTACTTAAGCCGTGAGGATATGGATAGGGATATTGTGGAAACCCTTAATAAAAATCAGATTGACCTGGTGGTTTTAGCTGGCTATATGCGGCTACTCACTCCCCTTTTTATTAACGCTTTTAAAGACCGAATCCTTAACATCCATCCAGCCCTTTTGCCCTCCTTTCCTGGTGAGCAGGGGGTGGTTGATGCCCTTAAATATGGGGTAAAAGTCAGTGGTTGCACCATACATTTTGTTGATGAAGGGGTAGATACCGGACCTATTATTATGCAGGAAGCGGTACCGGTTTACACTAATGATACCGAAGAAACGCTTCACCAGAGGATTCAAGTGTTAGAACATAAACTTTATCCCAGGGTTATAAATCTTTTTCTTAAAGGAAAAATAAAAATACAGGGAAGAAGGTGTATTGTTGATGAAAAATAAATACGCGCTACTTTCTGTTTCTGATAAAACTGGTTTAGTGGAGTTTGCCAGGGGTTTAGTTGAACTGGGTTTCACTATAATATCCACCGGGGGGACTAAAAAAATTCTTTCAGAAGCAGGAGTCCCAGTTAAGCAAGTATCTGAAGTAACCGGTTTTTCTGAGATACTGGGTGGACGGGTAAAAACCCTGCACCCAAAAATACATGGGGGTATTTTAGCCCGCAGGGATTCTGCAGAACATATCAAAGAACTTGATGAACATAATATAAATTGTATAGACCTGGTAGCGGTAAATCTTTACCCCTTTGGACAAACCATAAACAAGACCGAGGTTACTCTGGAAGAAGCAATGGAAAATATTGATATCGGCGGCCCAACTATGGTAAGAGCAGCAGCCAAGAATTTTCAAGATGTGGTGGTGGTGGTAAACCCTGATAGGTATCGGATTATTATTCAGGAGTTAAGAGAAAAGGGTGAGATAAGCTATAAAACTCGCTTTTCCTTAGCTGCGGAAGTCTTCACTCACACCGCAGAGTACGATGCTATTATCAGCAATTGGCTGCAAAAGAAAGGCTCTGAATCAGAACTGCTTCCTCAAATAGTAGTTTTACCTCTTACCCGCCTGCAGAAGCTTCGCTATGGCGAAAACCCACAGCAGGAAGCAGCTTTTTATGGTGAGATGGGCAAGGTGCTATCGGGATTATCCTCTGTCACTCAGCTTCAAGGAAAAGAACTCTCTTATAACAACCTTAATGATGCCAGTGCTGCCCTGCAGTTGATGATGGAGTTTACCGAACCCACCGCGGTAGCTATTAAGCATGCCAACCCCTGTGGGGTAGCTTCGGCAGGTACTATCTCCGAGGCTTTCAGAAAGGCTTACCAAGCTGATAAAGTATCAATTTTTGGGGGGATAGTAGCCATAAATAGAACTGTAGATAAGGAAACAGCCAGGCAGATGAAAGATATTTTTCTGGAACTGGTGCTGGCTCCTGATTTTGAGGAAGAAGCCCTGGAACTGTTAAGAGAGAAAAAAGATTTAAGGCTTTTGAAAATTAACGCTGGGGAAAAATACCAGGGTATTGAAGTAAAGAGTATCCAGGGTGGATTTTTACTGCAGGAAATGGATGTGGAGGAGGTAAATAGTTATGAATGGAAATGCCCTACCCAAACCAAGCCTGAGGAAGCAGCCCTAAAAGATATGGTTTTTGGAATGAAAGTAGTAAAACATACCAAATCTAATGCCATAGTGTTGGTTAGAGACGGGCAAACTTTAGGCATAGGAGCCGGGCAGATGAACCGGGTGGGTTCAGCTCGTATCGCTCTTAAGCACGCTGGAGAGAAAGCTAAGGGATGCGTATTGGCTTCCGATGCCTTCTTTCCCTTCAGGGATGTAGTTGATGAAGCCTATAAAGCAGGGGTGAAAGGGATTGTGCAACCCGGGGGTTCTCTACGGGATGATGATTCCATTAAAGCTTGCGATGAGCAGGGTATTACCATGATGATTACCGGGAGAAGGTATTTCAAACATTAATGATTAACCATGTGAAAGCAATTTCCAGGGGTGGAGTTATATTATGAAAGTGATGGTTGTAGGGAGTGGAGGAAGGGAACACACCCTCATCTGGAAAATAAAGCAAAGCCCCCTGGTGAGAGAGATATATTGTGCTCCTGGCAATGCGGGTATATCTAAGGAAGCAACCTGTGTTCCTATTCCAGTGGAGGATATACAGGGTCTTCTCAATTTTGCCTTAAATAGAGGTATTGACCTGACCGTTGTTGGTCCGGAAGCACCGCTAGTTTCAGGAATTGTGGATACTTTTACTGAAAAGGGATTGAAAATATTTGGTCCCAGCCAAAAAGCATCTCAACTTGAAGGTAGCAAGGTTTTTGCTAAAGAAATAATGAATAAATACGGGATACCCACAGCCAGAAGTGAAGTATTTACCAATTCTTCTTTAGCCCTTTCTTATATTCATAAAATTGGGGTGCCTATAGTAGTTAAAGCTGAAGGTCTGGCTGCCGGTAAAGGGGTGGTAGTAGCTCATACCCAAACTGAAGCTACCCAAGCAGTGCAAAATATTATGGAGCGGAAACTGTTCGGTGAAGCGGGAAATAGGATGGTGATTGAGGAATACCTGGAAGGGGAAGAAGTTTCAGTAATGTCTTTAACCGATAGCAAAGATGTTCGCCTATTGGCTTCTGCGCAGGACTATAAAAGGGTGTTTGATGGTGACAGGGGTCCTAATACCGGGGGTATGGGAGCTTATTCACCCGCACCGGTGTTAACTACTTATCTGACCCGAAGAGTTAAAAAGGAAATATTTATTCCTCTTATAAAGGGATTAAATGAGGAAGGTATCGTATATAAAGGGGTTATTTATGCTGGCTTAATGATAACCAAAACTGGTCCAAAAGTTCTGGAATTCAACGCTCGTTTTGGTGACCCTGAATGCCAGGTGGTAATACTTCGTCTTAAGAATGACCTTATTCCCCTATTATTAGCTACCCTTGAGGGAAGTTTAAATCAGATTAGACTTAGATGGTCAACTAACCATGCTCTTTGCGTGGTGCTGTCTTCAGGAGGTTATCCTGAGAGTTTTGAGAAAGGTAAAACCATTAATGGTTTAGAAATTGCAGAATCATTGACCGGGGTAAAGATTTTCCATTCAGGAACAACCTTAATAGGTAAGAAAATTGTTAGTTCAGGGGGAAGGGTGCTGGGAATTACCGGAATGGGTTCCACCCTGAAAACTGCTTTTGTCAGGGCATATTCAGGGGTAAAAGCGGTCTCTTTTGAAAAAGCGCATTACCGAAAAGATATTGGGTATAGGGCTTTTAAAACCTGATATCTTGAATAGATCCTGAATCAATTCCTCCCCCAATCAGCTGTCCATAAGGCACACTTAACACCGTGGGTATAACCGAGGGATATATTTATTTTGCTACCTCTAGCTGTTTAGGAGATGGATAAAAAAATATCGTAACTATTGAGGAGACTGTCGGAGACGCTGTCCTCTAATCTTTACAACCCGTGTTCTTTGATTTTACGATACAGAGTACGAAGGGGAATTTTTAATATTTTAGCGGATATTTCTTTATTACCCGAGGATTTCTTAAGAGCAATGCTTATTACTTCTTTTTCCCGCTCTTTGACTGCTTCTTCCAGAGGCAATATATCCCCACCTTTTAAAGCTTCTTCTACCGCCGGCACCTCAGAATAAGCTGGCAACTCCAACACTACCAGTGAACCGCGACTTAAGGAAACCCCTCGGGCTATTATATTTTCCAATTCCCTGACATTACCGGGAAAGTGGTAATCGGTTATTTTTTCCAGGTCTTCCTCGCTTATTTTCAGACTATTTCTTCCATATTCCTGGGAATATTTTTTCAAAAAGTAATCAACCAGCAAAGGTATATCATCTTTCCTTTCCCTTAAGGGCGGGATAGCGATATTTACCACATCCACGCGAAAATACAAATCTTCTCGGAATTTTCCTGACTTTACCATCTTAGAAATATTTTTGTTGGTGGCAAAAATAAAGCGGGTGTCAATATTAATCTCTTCATTGCCTCCCAGACGACGAACTCTCTTATCCTGAAGCACCCGTAAAAGTTTAGCCTGCAGGGGCAAGGACATATCCCCGATTTCATCCAGAAAAATAGTTCCTTTCTCGGCTTCCTCAAACCTACCAATTTTACTCTGCTGAGCCCCGGTAAAAGCTCCTTTTTCGTAGCCAAACAGCTCGCTCTCCAGGAGGGTTTCGGGTATAGCGGCACAGTTAACTGGCACAAAAGGTTTTTTATTTCTCATAGAGAGCCGGTGAATGGAGCGCGCCACCAACTCCTTGCCACTTCCAGATTCCCCGGTAATAAGTACAGGCACATCCAGGCTTGCTACCTGCCCGATTATTTTAAATACTTCCTGAATAGCCGGGGACTTACCTATAAAAGATTCTTTGAAGGTGTCTTTATCAGCGGTAACCACCGTTCCTGCTGGAACGAAGGTTTTAGTTTGCAGGGCTCTTCGGGCTACTTCTTCTACCATTTCCAGGGTAAAAGGTTTGACAATATAATCAAAAGCTCCTTCCTGCATGGCAGTGGTAGCCGTGTCAAAATCTCCAAAAGCGGTGATGACAATTACCGGAGCGGTGAAATTATGTTTTCTTAACTCCCTTAAAACTGTGAGCCCGTCCTTTTTGGGCATACGCACATCCAGGAAGGTAACCTCGGGATTAAAGATTAAAACCTGCTTGAGGCCATCTTCACCATCAACTGCTTCCAGAACCTTGCCTAAAGAAGACAGGGTCTCTTTCAACAGACTCCTTATGGATGGTTCATCATCTATTATCAGAAAAAGAGGCATATTTT
>QLTX01000078.1 GCA_018725175.1 Candidatus Psychracetigena formicireducens | reverse complement strand
TACTCCCGAGTGTGCCAGGACGTTTACTATGAATCTGGTTGTTTTGGATGAATGGGCTTGGCATCCTTTTGCTAGAGAGATATGGACGGCTGTCTTCCCTACTGTCAACCGCCCGACCGGAGGACAGGTTATTGGGTTGTCATCCGGGAGACCTAAGACTTTATTTGAGGAGATTTTACAAGGGGCAATGAGAGGAGATAACGATTTCCACTGGCGTTTCTTTGATGTGTGGACAGATTATAGGAGAACAAGGGAGTGGTATAGAAAAACTCTTAATGTAATGGGCAAAGTAGGCAGGAGAGAGTATCCAGAAACAATTGCCGATGCTTTTTCTGCTGGTGGTGGGGCTATGTTTGACACTTGGGATGAGAGAGTGCATATACGGTATGATAAAAGTTGGTATCCCCCAAGCGATTGGAGGCTATTTAGGTCATATGACCCTGGGTATCATAGATCCGCTTGTTGTAAGTGGTATGCTATATCTCCCGATAATGAGTTGATTGGTTATAGAGAGTATTATCCTACTAAAATTACCGACATTGAGCAGGCTAGAACTATTAATTTTTTAAGTAAAAATCTTGCTGGAGAGAGCGAAAAGATAGAGTATACTGTTGCGGGACACGATGCTTGGAAGAAACAGGGGTCTGTGGGGATAAGCACTGCCGACACCTTTATGTCTAATGGCATACCCCTAATGTTAGCATCTACTGACAGACATAATGGGTGGAAGAGGTTGCATGAGTGGCTAAGAATAGTAGACGGGAAAGATGGACAAGCGACATCTATGTTAAGCTTTACCCTAGCGTGTTATAACACCATAAGGACGTATCCTACATTGGAGATGAGTAAGAGCGATCCAGAAGATATGGACACTGATGGCGAAGACCACTGTGCTGATACAGATAGATATATGGTAATGAGTAGACCTGCCTTTATTGGTGCTTCGGCAGTTGTACCAGAAGTTAAACAAGAGGACTTAGTGGCAGTATATAAAGAGAAGGTTAGGAGATATGAGGAGAAAAAAAATAAAATGACAGGAACTAAATTTAAGTTTAGAATAGAAAATGGGAGGTATATGCGTGTATTTTGAAATGTTGGTAGCAATATTATTGAGCGTGTTGCCCTTGACGGGTTTTGTTTTGGGTTTTGTATTCGGGTATAAGATAGCAAGTAGCGGAGCTAGAGTTAATCTTGTTGCACCTCTACCTAGAGAAACCAAAGGTGTTAGTAAGGGCGGTTTTTCTTTTACGGATGAGATTAGTAAAATGAAATCTATGGATAGGGGAGAAATTTAATGATAGACAAAACTAATACCATACACTATCGGTTGGAAAACAACCCTGTTAATTTTATAAAGGAGATAGTGGCTTACACTAAGCAGGCATTATATAAGAGGCACGATGCCTGGGCAAGATACAGAGTTAAGGCTAGGAATAGATGGTATAAAACAGAAGATAAACCAATTGATTTTATGTTTTCTACAAACCATATATATCGTAAAATGGAAACAGGGGTATCATTAATGTCGCAAAGACTTCCTGTTCCCACTATACTGGGTGTGGAGAAAGCGGACGATGATGCCGCTGTATTAAAACAAGGTATAGTTGACTGGATGATAGGGGATAAACAGTGTAATTGGGAGATTGTGGGGGAACAATTGGCGTATGAAACCCTACTAACAGGTTTGTCATTTATAAAGGTTGTATTTGATCCATCTATGAATAAAGGGGACGGTGGGGTAAGATGGTATGCCCTTCCTCCAGAGACTGTATTGATAGACCCGCTGGCTATAAATATGGACACCGCTAGATGGGTTATACATGAAAGGCAAAACGTTCCTATTGAGGAGGTCTACGCCTTAACTGGTAAATATCCATCCCCTGGAAGCACTTTGGGTTTTCTTAATGAGGACAAAGGAAAGCCCTATGAGCAGAAACAAGGCGAAATAGGGATGACCACAACAAGATGGGAGTGTTTTATTAGGGTGTTAGACCCCAAGGAGAGAACAAAAGAGGAGGCGATGACACCTAAGTGGAAACTTTATATTGTTTACAATGGGTTAGAAAATCCAATTTATAGTGGTGATTTATACTACGATCACGGAGAGCTTCCGATTATCCCACTTCCATCCTATCAATTAGCGACAACCTTGTATGCACCAGGGATAGTAGAGGCTATAGAGCCATTACAGGACTACATAGACGTGCTGGACAGCATGATATTTATTAATCTATCCAATATTGTTTCCAGACAAAGGATAATAAGGACTGGTTGTGGATTAAATGCTGCCGATATTGATGATGACGCTGGTAGGGTGTGGGAATTAACGGATATAAACGCTATGAGGTGGGATAATCCACCACCATTACCACAAGATGTATATATTATGAAAAGGGATGTAGAGGTATCTATTGATAAAGTATCCGGCATACACGATGTAGCTGAAGGTAGAACGCAGGCAGGAGTTGAGGCTTACTCTGCGATTGCTCAACTAATTGAACAATCCACTAAAAACATTAGGAGGATAAACAAAAATATGGCAAGGGCTGTAAGTGCAGCTACCAGCCAAACCTTAGAATTATACAAACAGTATCTTGGTCCCGAGCTTTTTACCCGGGTAGCTGGCGAAAGTGTGTATATACTCACAGAATACCCTGACTTTTTAGCCATTAAATCGCCCGATGGAGAGTATATAAACACTCCTAAGGGTAGGGCTACGCCAGATAATAAGAAGGCCTGGAAGGAGGAAAATGGTATAAAATTAGTGCTGGAGGATATTGACCCCAGATATGACATTATGGTTAGTGCGGATAATGATATGCCAACTTCTAGAGCTCAAAGGGCAAGAATTGCTTTAGATTTATTTGCTTTACAAGAAAGCCCTAATGCCGTTATAGATAGGGAAGCCTTACTAGAAGCTATTGATTTTCCTGGCAGGCTAGAGATAATGAGAAGAACAAAAGAGAAAGAGATGTTACTAGCTCAACAGGCTGGACTGATGGGTGGTATGCCAATAGGAGCTAGTCCTAGGCAAGAGCAACACGCCGTCCCTCCGCTACAAGAGATAACCCCTGGGGCACAGGCTAGTATAGAACGGGAGTAGAGGATAAGGGGAGTAATTGATATGGGAAAAAAGAAAAGAAAGAGTGATGTTAAAAAGAAAAGAAATATTAGAAACAGAGAAGGACAAGGAAAGAATAAATGTGGAGGAAAAACTAACAAATGAGCCCATTTAAAAGTGAAGCCCAGCGTAGAAAATTTTATACACTCTATGAACAAGGTAAGATAAGTAAAAAAACCCTGACAGAATGGGAAAAAGCAACTGCTGGGAAAAAATTAACAGAAAGGAAGAAAGAAAAAGCGGGTAAAACGAAATGAAATATGGTATAATATATTATAATATATTACACAATGACCAGGGGTCAGGTGGAGAATCAGCCAGGCTTACTGTAATGGTAAAGACAGCCACCCACCAGGCATAACAGTCAAGGAGGTATTAAAAAATGGAAGATTTAGATGAAAAGGTAATCGGGGATTTAGACAACAGCAAGGTAGAGGATGCTCCTGTGGTAGAGACCACAGAAGTAGAAACTACCCCCACTGAAGAAGATACAAGTGGAGATTTAAGTATCCTTTTGGAACAGAATAAACGAATAGAAAAAGAGTATGCGAAACTACAGAAACAATTTACAAAAATATCGCAAGAATTAGCTACCGCAAAAGAAGATGTAAGGGTTGTAAGGCACATACGCAGTAATCCAGATTTAACAGAGCAAGTAAATATGTTACTGGAATCTTTCCCAGAGACAATACAGGATCAGTCCGCTAATGTTGTTAGTGAGGCTGAGTTAAAAGAATATGCAGAAGCGTGGAAGTATCTGGCTAAGCAAAGTGATTTTGACACTAATGAAATAGCAATTATAGAGATAGCAGAAGAAGAAGGACTCAATCCCGATAATCCTAAAGATTTAAGAAAAGCGTATCGCATCTGGAAGGGTGTGAATGCTGATAAAATAGCCCAAGACGCACTACTAAAGGGGCAGAAAAAGGTTGAGCAAAAGGAAGAGGGTAAAAAAGTTCCGGCACTTCAAGGAACTGGTGGACCCGGCGTTCCTACTCAACATGATTTTGTTAATATGTCCGCTGAGGAGGTGCTTAAAGTGTTGGGCAAAACATTATTTAAGGAGAAATAAAAAATGGTTTTAGATTTTACAGTTATAAATGCTTTATTAAAAGCAAAATATATTCCGATGGTTACTGACCAGTTCTTCAGAAGCCAAGCTTTTTGGGCTTTAATGAGGGGCAAAGTTAAACCATGGGAAGGAGTGCATTATGTTGCTCCAATCTCTGTCGGTGGCATAACTGGAGGCAGTCATTATTCGGGGTTTGAAACATTTACCCCTTCTCAGATTACCCCCATCGGTCCGGCAGTATGGACTGGGTTTGATTATGGCTTTCCTATAATCTTCTCAGAGGAGCAACTTAACAAATTTATGGGAAGCGAAACAAAGGTAGTGGACTTCATAGATGCTCGTATGCAGATTATAAGGGAGACTATTAATGCTTATTTTTCTGCAGCTCTTTATGCTGGTGCTGGGGCAGGTGCTAATATGTTTTTAGGTATGGATCAAATATTCCACCAAACAAATATCTACGGTGGAATAAACAGAGCCACATCTGGTAATGAGTATTGGAGAGCATTAGTAGATACCTCTGTTAATGAGCGTCCATTAACAACCAGTTTGATGAGAACAAATTATTTGAGGGTATCAGAGGGCACGATTAAGCCCGGTTTAATTTTAACTTCAGATGCACAATGGGATAGATACAGCTCAATGTGTGAGAATAAGCTAGTGCTATCCGCTAATGGTAGGATGTTGGCTGATTTAGGCTTCCAAGTATTGGAGTTTATGGGCACACCAATAGTTCCTGATAAAGATTGTCCCGCAGGACACATGATTATGCTGAACTTAGATTGGTTGGAATTGAGAGCAAATCCAGGGTGTAACTTCACACTAACTGATTGGGCTTATGGCTATCCAGATACCGTAACCAGGGGTGCTTTTATCTTGTGGAATGGTCAGCTGTTAACTACCCAGCCAAGAAGGCATGTTAGGATTGCCAATCTTACTGTATAGGAGATGTGAAAAGTGAGCTACACAAGCAGAATTATTTATTTCCCCTTAGCAGCAAGGGGAGCAGGGACACACACGTCTATTTTAGACCTTAGTTACGCCGACGAGTTGTTGCTATTTTTAAGAATCACTGCGGCTAGTGGAACTTCCCCAACGCTTGATGTTAGATTTGAAGTAGCCGATCCTGATGGTATATGGTATGAACATACAGCTTTTCCTGTTCAAACAGGTATCGGAACTCACAGTAGATCAATACTAAATTTTGGTGGAAGAACAAGAGTAACAGTCGTAGTAGCAGGGACTACACCATCATTCACTTTTGCTGTAACAGCCGTAGTAAAGACTAAATAATGAAGTGGCGGTAAATTAGTAGTAGAGAAGAGTGTGGGCGAGGCAGGATAGAATGAAATCCTGCCCCACCTACCAAAATGAAATATAAAGAGGGGTGATTTTGTATGACCTTACTAGCTTTAAGAAATAGTGTAAGAACAGAGTTGCAAGAACCAGAAGAAATAAGATGGCTAAATTCGCAACTTAACAGGTATATTAATGCTGGATTGGACGAACTATCCAGGTTATCTAACATGAGAGGAATAGCAGAGTTTAGCGTTGCGATAGGAGTTTTTCTGGTTCCTGTTCATAGTTTAGTTTTAGTGGTTAATGAGGTGTTTTGGTTAACTTTAACAACTCCTCCGGTAGTAACAAAATTAGATAGGGGGATAGGTTATGAACAACACTTGAGTGCCGCTACCGGGACGCCAACTGGTTTTTCCTTAGAGAATGGGGTGGTAAGACTTTTTCCCAGACCCAGTGCTGCCGGGAGGGTGGCTATAAGGGGCATTCTAAATCAACCGCCTTTACTATTAGATGCGGATGCACCAGTGATTCCAGAAATATCTGATATACTTATTGCTTATGCTACCTGGCAAGCATTGAAGAGTGACGGGGACGTATTAGCAACTCAGTATAGAGACGAGTATTT
>QLTX01000077.1 GCA_018725175.1 Candidatus Psychracetigena formicireducens | reverse complement strand
AAAAATATTATTTTATATAGGAATGCCACTGAAGCGATTAATTCGGTTATGTATTCTTTAATGACTGAATTTAAGGATGGTGATAATATAATTTCAACATTGATGGAACACAATTCAAACTACGTGCCGTGGTATGGATTATGCAAGGAAATATTGCCAAAATTTGGAATTAATGTGGAATGTAGGCTTGCAAAGTTTGATAAAGAAACAGGGGAGCTTGACTTGACTCATTTAAAATCCTTGGTAAATAAAAGAACTAAATTAATATGTTGCACAAGCGTATCAAATTTCTTAGGAACAAAAACTCCAATAAAAAAAATCAGGGAAATTGCTTATTCAAGCGGTTATATGCAGCCAGATGGCAAAAAGAAGTCTTATCTTTTAATTGATGGTGCTCAAATGGTGCCAAATATGTTTACTGATGTTAAGGAGTTGGATATAGATTTTCTTGTTTGGTCTTTTCATAAAATGCTTGCTCCTTTTGGTGTTGGCGCCTTGTATGCAAGAGAGGAATTACTTGAAAAAATGAGGCCTTTTCTTTATGGTGGGGACATGATTGCCGAAGGAAAAGTAAGCTCAGAAAAAGTAGAATATAATGCACTTCCTTGGAAATTTACAGCAGGAACCCCCAATATTTTAGGAACGATTCTTTCTGCTCAATCTATAAGATTATTAATGGACTTTTCTCTAAATCCTGGACAGTATGAGTATTTTATAACTGATAAAAAATTGGAAATACATGATGTAGAAAAAGCGATGAAAAACATAGAACATCAAGATAATAATTTAGCAGATGAAGCGCTAAAAATATTGGAAGGAATACCTTCCGTAAAGATTTATGGGCCAAAGAAAGCTGAAGATAGAACCCCCTTAATTGCATTTACATGCAAACACAAAAGCCCATTTAAAATTGCTGAAGAATTAAATAAATTAGGTATAGACTCAAGAGCAGGATGTCATTGTGCAACTTTAGCGCACCATTATTATAAATTGGATCCTCCTGCAAGTTGTAGGTTAAGTTTTTATATATATAACAATATCGAAGATGTGAGGAGAGCATGTTTGGCCGTAAAGAAAGTTTGTTTAGACCAATACGAAAGAAAAAGCAAGTTAAAATAATAATTGCCCAGCGACGGGTTCCTATTGCCTCACCCTAATATTCTTCCTGTATTAGATTCGTTACCTCATTAATAAACATACATCAAATCCTTGTGCATGCTTTAAAAAACTAAAAATAGTTAAATATTATGGGACAGTTTGATTGCTGCGGAATCTCCTCTTTTAAGATCTATTTAGCATGACCTCTCTTCCTGAAGATTAATAGCAATAATAAAGATGTTACTATCAATATCAGATAGGCAAGGTAATGTAACCTATAAAAACCCCATTTAAAACCCTTAAGAGCCATTAAACTATAATTAACAAAAGGAAGATAAGTGTGAATTATAATATCAGTATCAGGTGGATGGTCTGCTGTTACTTCTGCATGTCTCCAGGGCGCTACTCGATTTCTATATTTATAATTTTCCCTGCTTCCTATAGGCGGATAGTCGCCGAGGGGTGAAATCCTCTGACGGGGACTGCTATGTTTACCAACCAGTCTCTCAGTGATTTTCTCCAGGTCTCTGGCTGCCTTAAAGACATCCAGTACCCTAAAATGGTAGCGGGGACGAAAATCAGCCGCCACATTGGCTTTTCTGAAATCAACATATTTACGCTTGAGGTTGGTTGAAAGGGGGAGGAAAACTACCATGCGATTATCTTTTTTGGTTGTATCATCGTAAATGGCATTTACCTTTACCAACCCCACTATCTCATAGATATTGTGGGGACCTAAATAGATAAAGTCCCCCAGCTTAACTTCTCTCTTCAGGGCTTTCTGGAAATAGTCTTTCTCCCCCGAGTAGGCAATTACGCAAACTGCACTTCTCTTATCTTCATCTTCCCAGGAGAGGAATCTACCCTCCAGTATCTCAAGGTTGGCCACCCTGGCCAGATCAGGGGTAACTGCATAGCCCCAGAGCTCAGCCCAGCTATCGTCATCCTGGTAGTTTATCTCCTCTGGATTAAAAGGGATAAAGAGATACTGGGATATCTCTTCTGCTACTTCCAGGATATAGGGGCTTTTAAGAAACTCCTCTCTCAAGCCAGGACTGGATTCCCTGGTAAGGGGTAGAAGAGGGAAACCAAGTATCTCCCCTGGGAAAGGGTTGGGCATGTCCAGGAGTAGTACGCTCATCTCCATGGACAGGATATCTCTTCCATCTTTTATGGAGCGGTAGTTTATTTCTACCAGCTTCTCGTATAATCTCTCAAAGTGGTTCTCACCAAAGAATCTTAGAGGAAGGAGAAATAGTCCTGCAAGGAATATTATCAAAACTATGGTGAAGGTTCGTCCCATGTTTCCTCGCCTCCTAGAGTCATTTTGGTAAGTGTGGGGAATCTATCATCAACCCAGATCATCTGGTTGGCTAACACACTTTGGTTAGGATTAAGGGGTATATGATACCAGCCAGCGGAATAGCTTTGACCGTTCCTAATCTCCCAGTGAAGATGCACTCCTGTTGACACTCCTGTGTTACCCATGGTGCCTATGGGGTGCTGTGATCTTATGTTAGCTCCTACATTAAGGTTGATAGGAATACTATCTAAATGGGCATACCTGGTCCAGCGTATATAGCTTTGACCGCTCCACCACCGGGTATGTTCTAACTCCACCTGTCTTCCGTAAGCATCGGGTAGCCTTGTTCTTGTTTCTCGCCAACCTTTGTACCGTACAAACCCTTCCCAGGCAGATAATACTGGGGTACCACGACCATTGTAAATATCAACACCCTTATGAGGTTTTATAGTTGTATGGTAGGGTAGCGCACAGTTAGCAGTACATCCTGTGGGGCAACTTACAGTCCCACTGGTGGGTGACTGCCAGCCAAAGGTTCTAACTGTAGAAAGGGTTAACTGGTTATGGCTTAAGTTTCTGATAAACTATCCTTTGCCCCGATTAAAACCATCTGCATCGTTTAATTCATTTACATATCTTGAGCCATCGTAGGAATAAATAGCCCTGGAGATCAGTCCCTGAGAAACAGCTTGATTTAAGGTGTATACATTGTTACCCAAAGATAACTCTAAGCGGTTCCGAACTGTATTCAGGTTGATATAAGAACCGATAAGATTCCAGCCAGGGTAAAGAGTTAGGGTAAAAGTATCTGGGACAGGACTACCTGTGATACTTCTTTCGGTAGTATTATTTACCCACACCCAGTATCCCTTACCTGGTTCTATTGAGGTTGGCATGGTATATCTACCGGTAGAGGCATCATATTGCCAGACTGCCCTGACTCCTGTCCCCAATACAGCTGCAATGCTTGTATCTATGGGGGTAAGGGGTATAGATATTAAGTTCCACCGGTTAGCAAACAAAGTGTAGGAAAAATTCAGGGCATTTTGGTACTGATAGGCAGGATTAGGGTCCTCTTGTCTATTCATAAAAGGATCCAGGCCTTCATACTCTCATAGGATCAAGGGGTTGAATCTCATCTTCTACCGGGGGTGGTGGGAGTAAATAATCGTCAGCGAAGGCAATACTTATACTGGTAGTAAAGAGTGAAATGACCAGAGACACAGTTGCCAGAATAATTGTTAACCTATTACTACTTGTCATTACAAACCTTCTTAACTAAATGTTGTTAAGGCAATTATACCACACCCCTTACTCCTTTTTTTTAATACTCCTTGTCTTATATTAAAAGGTGAGATTGTTTTGGGACTTTGTCCCTCGCAAATACAAGTAGGGGGTCATCGCAAGACTTTTGAAAGAAGTCATGGTGGCGATCCGACCCATTGGGTCGTGGCGAGCCCCGCACCTATTGGAGATTGGTGAATAGGTGCGGGGCTCATGATGACTCCTTTTTTGTCACTGCGACCCCGCACCTATTTTCATGTGTTCTGATATTGAATTTATTTAAAAAATGGGTGCGGGGGAAGCAGTCTCATCTTTTAATCCTTCTGTCTCCCTGTACCCTGTCCTGAACCTGATTCAGGATTGATTCAGGATTGATTAAGGATTGATACGGAGCCTAAACCTGCTTGTCACCCCGTACTTGATACGGGGTCTACGTTATTCATTAAGCTTAAAACTGAGACTCTGGATCGGGGTCCTGAGTGACATTCACCCATATTGTCATCAGCACTTGAGAAGTTAACCCAAATATTTACTTTCTTCCCCAGACTGATAAAAATTCCTGCAGGTGTGGTTGTTTTGTCTCTTTAAGTGTGTTTTTTACCAGTAAAAGCTCTTTTTCGTAATTTTGAGGGGAAACCAGTCCTCTCATCAGGTTAAATCGTTGGTATATCAGGTAAGTGTTAATTACATCAGTCTCGCAATAATTTCTGATTTCTTTGATTCTACCAGACTGCCAGAACTCCCACACTGATGACCCTTCCATATTCATTTTTCCCGGTAACCCTAATAGTCGGGCTATTTCCTGAAGAGGAGCGCTGGCTCTACCCTGATATAAGGAAAGCATATCCATTAAATCTAAATGACGGGTGTGAAATCTATTAATGTAGTTGTTCCAGCGAAAATCAGGGTCACCATTATATTCTTTCTCTCCTAAATCCCAGTACTTTCGGGCTATCACTCCATTAAGCAAACCTCTATATACCAAGACAGGAAAATCAAATCCGCCACCATTCCAGGAAACAACCAAAGGAGTATATTTTTCTATAACCGAGAAAAAGGACCTTACGATTTTCTTTTCATTTAATTCCGGTTCAGAAAATGATTTTAACTTAAAAGCATCTTCATCTCTTAAAATACAGGAAATAACAATAACCCGGTGCTGGTGAAGCGGAAGAAAATCAGTATTGATCACTTCCTTTCTTTTTTGAAAAGCAAATTCAGCAATTTCTTTATCCGATAAAGAAGGGTCAAGATTATATAATAAACGAATTCCACTAACATCAGGAATGGTTTCAATGTCAAATATAAGGGTTGGTATCAATTTCTACTCCTTACTTTGTATTTATTACTATTTTAGCAGAATTATTTACTAGGATAAACTATTCAGGGGATTGTCCCCAGAGCCCTCCTTTAATAAATCCCTCTCCTAAGAAGGAAGAAATTATTCTTTTACCCTCTCCTAAGAAGGGAGAGGGAAGGGTGAGGGGGAAATGAACTATCGCCCTCCCCTCACTCCCCTCCCTTCCAGGAGGGGAGAAACATGAGATCGCCACGGTTGTTTTCAGCAACCTCGCGATGACCTTTTTTTTGTCACTGCGGGCATATATATCAATTATGTGGCCTAGAAATATCTTGTATTATTGATGATAAGCAATATACTGGGTATAAATCTTAAAGGGGTTTAAGAATGGCTACAAGAAATAAAAAACATTGCTTATATTGCCTTTGGGCATTTCGGTCAAACTAAGAGGTTTTATGAGAATAATATAAAACAATTGTTCGGTTAATTAGTACTTTTATTAACATACAAAATGATAAAAAAGGCCACATTTATGAGTAATATGCCCACTGCGAAGGAGGAAATCCCGCGGCAGTCTCATCTTTTGACCTTATACCTAAAATAAATGAGAAACGTTCTCAATTATTTTTCTTAGGGAAATTTAAATCACCCTTGACATTTGCACCTAACTCCTCATTCTCCCTTGGTTGGCAAGACTACCTCTATCCAGAAAGGATCGGTTTCTATGGACATACCTCTTTGGAGTCTGAATATAGCAAAAAAGGTATCGTCTATGGCAAAGGATGCTCGGGCAACCAGCTTGTATTTACCAGGTTTATCCAAAACAATTGATTTAGGAAATAAACGCCCGCCTTTTTCTTCATGGGGGATATGAGACCTGAGAGAGCGAAAACCTAAAGTCTCTATTATTAGTGGAGGAGCAGAAAAGACGAGGTTTTCTCTTTCATCAAAAACATTTAACTCAAAGAGATATTCGCTATAACGGATGCGAACCGATTGTAACCAGGGTATAAATTGCGAGTATCTAAGATACAAGCTCACAGGGACCACTTCTCCTATCTGGAAGTGGGTTTTGTCCAGTTCAAAATAAGTTTTAAAATGCTTAGTGTTAGGTGGACTTATAATACTTAAGCTTTCTACC
>QLTX01000076.1 GCA_018725175.1 Candidatus Psychracetigena formicireducens | reverse complement strand
TTACTGGGTAGCCCAATCCAATCAGGACTTTTGCCTGAAAGGACTTTAATAGCGATATTTTTGGAGGCGTTAAAATCAGCATTAAGAGAATAAGGACAGCCTTTACAAACAAAATTAAAACCATTACGATTGGCGGCTTCCATATGTCCGCATTTGGAACATCTTTGGCTGGTGTATTCAGCTTCAACAAAAACGGTATTTATACCAACCTCAAGAGCCTTATACTGAACATACTGCTGAAGTTTGGAAAAAGCCCAAAGATTAACTTTAACTCTTTCCTCTTTTCGCCATTGTTTAACACTTTCTCTAATATCAGTAAGTTTTTCAAAAACAATAACTTGGACATCGTGATTTATAGCTTCATTGACAATTTGACGAGAAATATTATGCAAAACCCAATTGTTAAAGCTGGTTTCTCGTCCAGAAAGTCTTTGAAGAACTTTCTTACAAGAACGAGTGCCTTTGGATTGAAGTTTTGCTCGTTTCTCTCTAAATTGTCTTCTACTATCATTAAGAAGTCCAGACTTGAAAAACTTTCCAGTAGAAGTAACAGCTATATTTTTAATGCCCAAATCAATCCCCATAACAGTTTCAGGTTTTTTAATAAGAGCAGGTTTAACAATAGTCATATTCAAAAAGAAGTTTCCATTTTTATAAGTAAGAGTAGCGGTTCTAAATTCATAATTAGGGTCATCAAGAATTTGTTTTTGATAATCTCCCAGAAAGTAGTTAGCATTCACTCTTCCTTTAACAGTGGAAAAAGTGCAATATCTATTCTTGATAGTCAAAGTCCTTTTATCAAATTGGATAGCAGAAAAAGGTTTAAAAATTGGCTTGGTGGCTTTTTTATGGTTATACCATTTAATAATATTGCCACGAATAACATCACAGGCTTTATTGCGAGCAGAACAAATAAAGTTAGCGGGGAGATTGGTTTTTTCTCTCAAAGGATAGTAAGTCAATTTGTGAAGTTTGGATTTATTGATTATCTTTCTTTCAGGTTTCCACGCTTGCTCAACAGCAAAATTAAGAGCGTAATTATATTGCCTAAAGGTTTCCAGAATATCTTGTATCTGCTCTTCAGGAATATTAAGTTTGGCTTTACAGGTCTTAGTTATTGCTTTCATATCTATTTTTTATCATATTTACCTGAAAATTGTCAAGTAAAATCTTTAAGAAAAGGAGGCGGTTCTCCCCCCACGATTAAAATCGGGGGTTTCCGAACTGTAAGAATATTATGAACCCAGCAGATTTTATTCCCCATAGGCATCCTTTTCTCCTAGTAGATAAACTTTTGACCCTGGAAGCTGGTATCTCGGCATCGGGAGTTAAAAAATGGAGTAAAGACGACCCCATTTTTCAGGGGCACTTTCCCGGTGAACCGGTGGTGCCGGGCGTGCTTCTACTGGAGGCTTTGGCTCAGGTAGGAGCTGCTGCGGTTTTAGCTCAAGCTGAGTATAAAGGAAGAAAAGCATTTCTGGCTAAGATAGAAGAAGCCCACTTTTTAAGGGTGGTTAGACCAGAAGAAGAAGTGATATTAAAAACCACCGTCCGCAGCTTAAAAGCTGGCTTTGGTGAAGGCTTGGGGGAAGCCCTGGTGGGTGATGAGATAGTGGTAAAAGGGAAAATCATTTTTAAGGTAGTATAACATGATTAAAACAAGATTAACAGAAATGTTAGGTTTAAAATATCCCATCTTTCAGGGAGGTATGGCCTGGGTGGCTACCCCTGCCCTGGTATCCGCTGTATCAGAAGCTGGAGCCTTAGGCATTCTGGGTACAGGGCACCTTAATGCTGCTGAAACCTTGAAAGCTATACAGGAAACCAGGGAAAGAACCTCTAAACTTTTTGGGGTAAATATAATGCTCCAGTCACCCCGGGTTTCGGAGATTGTTAAAGTATGTTTAGAAGAGAAAGTACCTATGGTAACTTTTGGGGCTGGTAATCCCGCCATCTACATCCCCGCCTTTAAAGAGATGGGAATAATGGTTTTTCCCGTGGTCAACAATGTAGCCCTGGCTGTAAGGCTTAAAAGAACCGGGGTAGAGGGAATTATTGCTGAGGGAAGAGAAGCAGGAGGGCATGTAGGCAAAAATGCCACCTTACCACTCATTCCTCAAATTGTAGATGCCACCAATTTACCGGTGGTAGCTGCCGGTGGTTTTGCTGACGGTAGAGGTTTATTGGCCGCCCTATCGCTGGGAGCAGTAGGGGTGCAGATGGGAACAAGATTTATCTGCACGCAGGAAGCTGAAGTACATCCAAACTACCAGGGAGCCATAGTTAAAGCCGGGGATTTAAGCACTATCATTAGCGGCGAAACCATAGGGCATCCGGTAAGAGTAATCCGTAATCAACTGGCTAATAAAATACTGGAACTGGAAAAAAAAGGAGCTTCTCTGGAAGAGTTGGAAGCCCTTGGTGTGGGTGCTTTAAAAAAGGCTGTATATAATGGAGATACCATAGAAGGCTCGTTGATGGCTGGAGAAATATCAGGTTTAATAAAAGATATTCCTTCGGTGCTGCAGGTTCTAAGTAGGATAGAAGAAGAGTTTTATACAGTTTTTAATTCGCTTCGGTTTCAACTGGAAAATCAGGACCGAATTTAGTGACCATTCAAGCTAATAATAATTTGGGTGTTAAAATTGCTGGTTGTGGTTTTTTTGTCCCTGAAAGAAAGTTAAACAACCTGGATCTGGAAAAGATGGTTGATACCTCTGACGAATGGATTCTTCAGAGGACAGGAATAAAGGAAAGGTACTTAGCTGCTGAAGGCGTAGGTAGTTCGGACCTGGCAGTTCACTCCTCCTTGCAAGCCATAAAATCAGCAGGTATTAGAAATGAAGATGTAGATTTAATTATTGTCGCCACCGTAACTCCTGATTATCCCGTTCCCTCCTGTGCTAACCTCTTGCAGGATAAAATTGGGGCTACCAGGGCGGGGGCTTTTGACCTGAATGCAGGTTGTTCAGGTTTTGCTTACGGACTTATGACGGGTAGTCAGTTTATTATTAACGGTAGTTATAAAAATGTGCTGGTGGTGGGCGTGGATCTTCTCTCACGCATAACCGATTTTACGGATAGAAACACCTGCGTGCTTTTAGGCGATGGTGCTGGCTCGGTTATTTTGCAAAGAGATGAAGGGGAAAGTGGGCCTTTAGCTTTTACCCTCGGTTCTGATGGAGGAAAATACGATAACATAATTGTCCCCGCAGGGGGAAGCCTGCATCCGGCTTCTATTACCAGCCTTGAAAATAAAAGCCATTATGTAAGAATGGATGGTAGAGCTGTTTTTGAGTTTGCAGTAAATAAAACAGCCAAAGTTATCCAGGAGGTTTTACAACAAGCAGCTATAGATATTGAACATATTGACTATTTTCTCTTACACCAAGCCAACCTGAGAATACTGGAAGGTGTAAGCAGAAAATTAAAAATACCCTGGTCTAAAATCCTGGTTAATATTGACAGATATGGTAATACTTCTGCTG
Organism: Candidatus Psychracetigena formicireducens; assembly: GCA_018725175.1. GTDB lineage: Bacteria > Coprothermobacterota > HKB111 > HKB111 > HKB111 > Lithacetigena > Lithacetigena formicireducens. The sequence continues at coordinate 2,724 of QLTX01000076.1, read as the reverse complement.
CCTCACTACCCATCCTCTTAACCGAAGCTGTTAATGAAGGGAAAATTAAAAAAGGACAGCTTTTGTTGTTTGCCGGTTTTGGAGCGGGTTTATCCTGGGGAGTAACCATCTGGAGATGGTAGGAGACATTGAATGAGACTGTTAAACTGGCTGAACTGGCTTAGAAAACCCAAAATTAAAACCGGGATAGGCGATTATGCTTCCACTGTTCCTGATAATATCTGGATAAAATGTGAAAGTTGCCAGACCCTGATTTATTATCATGATTTAGGAGAAAACTTAAAAGTATGCCCGCATTGTAATTATCATCATCGCCTGACAGCCCCTGAACTATTGTTACAGATATGCGATTCGGGAACTTTTAAGGAAGAAGATGCTGACCTGACTTCCAGAGATATACTTAGATTTAAAGATACTCAGAGTTATGCCATAAAGCTTAAAGAAGCTAAGAAAAAAACAGCTCTTTCCGAAGCTGTAATAACCGGTCTTGGCCAGATAGGTAGTTTCAGGGTGGGCCTGGCAGTTATGGATTTCAGCTTCCTCGGGGGAAGTATGGGGTCGGTAGTTGGAGAAAAATTAGTCAGGATTATCTATAAAACTATGAAGGAAAACTTACCTTTGATAGTAATCTGCGCCTCCGGTGGAGCCAGGATGCAGGAAGGGGTTCTTTCCCTGTTTCAAATGGCAAAAATAAATTATGCTCTTAATGATTTCTCTTCTAACTCTCTCCTTTATATCTCGGTTTTAACCAATCCCACCACCGGTGGAGTGACTGCTTCTTTTGCTTATGCGGCCGATATAGTCTTAGCGGAAGAGGGAGCACTCATTGGTTTTGCTGGTCCCCGGGTTATTGAGCAGACCACTAAAATGAAATTACCCGAGGGGTTTCAAAGGGCAAATTTCTTATTGGATAGGGGTATGATTGACCGGGTAGTTAATAGAAAAGCCCTCAAAGCTACCCTTACCAATATCCTGGAGTTTAATTATGGAAGATAAATTAACTTTTGAACTACCTCTGCTGGAGATGGAAGAAAAAATCAGGTTATTAGTTGAAAAAGAGGGCGAAACTAAAAATACAGCTAAACTCACCCTTCTTTTGAAAAAAAAGGAAGAAGAGATTTACCAGAATTTAACTCCCTGGCAGGTTGTCCAGTTAGCCAGATATCAGGGACGACCCAGAAGCCTGGATTATATAAATATGATATTTGAGAGTTTCCTGGAGCTTCACGGTGACAGGCGTTTTGGCGATGACCCGGCTATTGTGGGGGGTTTAGCCTTCTTTAATAAGCATACGGTAATGGTTATCGCTCAACAAAAAGGTAGAGGTGTAGATGATAATCTGTTTAGAAGATTTGGTATGCCCTATCCTGAAGGTTATCGTAAAGCCCAGAGGTTGATGAGGTTAGCCGAAAAAATGAAGATACCTCTTATCACCCTGGTGGATACACCTGGTGCTTTCCCGGGCATAGAAAGTGAAGAAAGAGGACAGGCAGAAGCTATTTCACTTAGTATATCCTTGATGTTAAGTTTACAGATTCCTACTGTAGCTGTGGTAATCGGAGAAGGTGGTTCGGGCGGGGCTTTAGCCCTGGCTTCGGCAGATAAGATTTTGATGTTAAAGTACTCCATCTTTTCTGTGATTTCGCCTGAAGGGTGCGCTGCTATACTCTGGAAAGACGAGAAATACGCAGAGAAAGCAGCAGGAGAATTAAAGCTTACTGCCCGAGACCTTTGGAAATTAAAAATCATAGATGTAATTATTGAAGAACCTTTAAGGGGAGCCCATTACCATCCTGAACAAGTAGCCAGAAATATTTCCGATTCTTTAAGCCATCATCTTAATCTTCTAAGAAGCCTGCCACTGGATACTTTGGTACAATTAAGAAAAGAGAAATATCTTAAAATAGGTAAGTTGTGAAAAGGAGATCGGAATGAGTAAAATGGATAGTTATCTACAGCGGTTAAAAGAACTGATTGAGATATTAAAAAAGGAAAATTTATCAGAAATTTCTATTGAAGATAATAAGTTTAAGGTAAGCATAAAAAGAAACAACCCCGACCAAACTTTAGTAAATGTACCTATAAATTCACCGCAGCCACTATTAAATCAGGAGGTTCCCCGGGGAATGAGCGAAGAAGCAGGTTACCTGGAAATAACCTCTCCCCTGGTGGGAATTGTAAGGTTAACCAGGAATGATGGCACTCCTTACCTTAAAGAGGGGAATCAGATAAAAAAAGGTCAGACCGTGTGCGTGATTGAAGCTATGAAGGTACTGAATGAAGTTTCCTCCCAGGTAGCGGGAAAGGTGGTCAGGATTATGGTAAAAGAAAAACAGTTAGTAGAGTATGGTCAAACTATGGTTTTAGTGGAAGCGGATGTTTAGAAAAATACTGATTGCCAATAGGGGAGAGATTGCCGTAAGAATAATCAGGACCTGTCGGGAAATGTGTATCCCTACGGTAGCCATTTATTCTCAAGCTGATAGGGACAGCCTGCATGTGAAGTTTGCTGATGAAGCCTTCTGTGTGGGAGGACCGGCTTCCCGTGATAGCTATCTTAATATACCCAATATTCTAAGTGGTGCAGACGTTCTACAGGTAGAAGCCATACACCCGGGATATGGCTTTCTCTCGGAAAACGCCCGTTTTGTCAAAATCCTGGAAGAGTGCAATTTTAAGTTCATAGGCCCCTCCCAGGAGGCCATTGAGTTAGGTTCCCACAAA
>QLTX01000075.1 GCA_018725175.1 Candidatus Psychracetigena formicireducens | reverse complement strand
ATGGCTAAAAAAGTACAGTTGGAAAGGGATAAACTATTTGATAAAATATTAACAGCGTGACTTTTCTTTTAGGCTCATCTTGCGTTGGATAAGACTGGTGGGTAGATAAAGTGCAGGCGGTTTTAAGCCTGAGGGTAGAGCGACTCTATAATTAGAGAGAATATGTTAATATTAATATTAAATATGTTAATATTAATATTAACATTAATTTTAATTACACTGATATATAAAAACGCATAAATAAAGATACCTCTCCCTGTAATTAATTAACTTTTAAGCAAGATTAATGCAAAAGGGTAATGATTTAATGAAAATAAATCAAGGGTATATAATTAATAAACTAACCTGATTTCAGCAGTAGCGAGGTGTTATGTGAAGTACGATTTTGATAAAGTAATTGAGAGGAGAGGTACTGATTCTACCAAATGGGACTATATGCCAGGTATCCCCAGGAATAATGATGTTCTTCCTATGTGGGTAGCTGACATGGATTTTATATGTCCCCAACCGGTAATTGAGGCTCTTAAAGAGAAGATTAAACACGGTATTTACGGCTATTCTTCCAGATCTTCTTCCTACTTTGAATCCATCACCGGCTGGCTTAAAAGAAGACACAACTGTGAGATTAAAGAAGAATGGCTTACTCACAGCCCCGGGGTATTACCCGCTATATTTGTAGCTATAATGACTTTTACCAACCCTGGTGATAAAGTTATCCTTCAACCACCGGTATATCCTCCTTTTCATTCAGTAGTAGAAGGCAATGGAAGAAAATTAGTTTATAACCAGCTAAAAGAGCAAAATGGCCTATATGTTATGGATTACCTGGACCTGGAAAGAAAGATTGATAATCAGGTTAAAATGATTATTTTTTGCAGCCCTCATAATCCTGGTGGAAGAGTCTGGAATGAAGATGAACTTTTAAGGCTTGGTGAAATCTGCTTAAAACATAAAATATTAATTATTTCTGATGAGATTCATTGCGACCTTTTATTTAAAGGTTATAACCATATTCCCATCGCCTCTCTTTCTGAAGAGCTTGCCCAGAACACCATTACCTGCATTTCTGCCAGTAAAACCTTCAACATGGGAGGACTAACCACTTCTGCTAATATTATCCCCAACCAACAGAAAAGAGAGCTCTTTAATAAAACCCTGGAAAGCATGGAGCTTGATACGGGTAACCTTTTGGGTATGGCCGGCCTGGAAGCCGCTTTCCGTTATGGAGATGAGTGGCTGGATGAGCTTTTAGAGTATCTGGAAGGGAATCTTAACTATCTTGTTAAATTCCTTAAGGAAAGAATTCCCCAGATTAAACCTATGATTCCCCAGGGCACCTATTTAGTCTGGCTGGATTGTAGAGAGTTAAAATTAACTCCCCCCGAACTTATGAGTTTTATGATAAATAAAGCTAAAGTCAGGTTAAGTGGCGGAAAAACTTTTGGCCCGGGAGGAGAAGAGTTTCTTCGCCTGAACCTCGCCTGCCCTCGCTCAACTCTGGAAGAAGGCTTGAAAAGGATAGAAGAAGCAATAATCAGTGCTTAATCTTAGTTGAGCGGGTATTTAAGGCAAACCAGAACCTCATCTTACACTTTTTAGTGATAGTAATTATAGCCTGTTTCTTAATTTCAGCCGCTCTTTAACCTGAGACATGAAGATTACTAATTGTTGGTCTTTGATGGCATCTGTGAATCCATCGTAGTCAACAGTAAGGAAGGGTAAATTTTGATGGTTGCGACGAATTTCTCGGGAAATGGCAGCAACTATTAATCCTGGCATACAGTTAAAAGGAATTACGCTTACCACTCCATCCAGACCTCGGCAGGCAAAATCCTCCGACTTCCCCAAACTACATATTGCCTCCCCTCCAAAATCTTTTGACATATAAATAGAGCCGTATTCAACCAGTGTTTTAGCAGGAATTTCTTCAAAACCTCTCATATAAGGAAGGGTTGCTGAGAAAAGATGATGCTCCTCTCTGGTAGCCAGATGATTCAGGATATGGAGATTTACTTTTCTAAGAAGACTGTCATATTTACCGAGGTGCTTCCAGGCTTTACCAGCAAAATACTCTGAGATGTAGTTGGCATAAATGAGGAACTCCGATGCTGGTGCCAGCCAGACCTCCCCCCCCAGAGCTTCCACTTTCCTAATTATATCCTGATTAGAGGGAAAATGGCAGCGAACAAAGAATTCTCCTACCAAGCCAATGTGGGAGAGTGATTTATTATGTTTGGGGATCCTCTCAAATTCTCTACTGGCGGCGTGTAGAAGTTCTTCCATACCCTCAAGATGCCTGCCAGAAGCTATCTTAACATAATCTATTCCAGAATTCCATCTATATTCAGGCTTTAAAACCTCCTTACAGAGTATACCTATATACTTGTGAAAAACTCTCTCAGTGTCCCCCTTATTTAACTCATAAGGACGAGTATGGTGAAGCATTTTCTCCAGTTGATCATGAGCCAGAAGGGCATCAAAGGTAAGGAGGAGTGTTCCCATTCCCAAGCCTTTACTGACATTGGCGTTATTAATACTAACAATATCAACATTTTTATGAATTCTGTTAAGGAGAATCTTCTGCAACATGTAATACATTCCATATCGGCACGGTCCCTCCGCCTTTCCCTGGAAAAAGGCTTCCTTTTCTGGGTCAAAATCCTTGCTGGTAGCACGATACAGCATATCTTCAGTAGAGTAGAGCATGGGAATACAGACATCACCATGGATAACTTCTCTGGCTAAAGAGAGAGCTGGATCTGGAGATCTTTTAAGAACCTGAGCGTCTATTCCACGAGCACGCATAACTGCCGCCAGAATCGTGGAAACCTCTGACATGTAGGGTACCCATAGTCTCCTCCCTTTTATTTCGGTGAGCATCTTAGCCTGGGTTTTTATTTCAAGCTTTTCCTTTTTAGCTTCCTTACTGGATATAGAGGCAAGATAAGCCTGAATTCTGGTAAGCACCCCGGTGTCTGAGGTATGTTCATCTATCTGAATAGTAAGATATGCTTGGTTTAGCTCCTCTTTAAAGAACTGATCCAGGAAGGCGTCAGAGCCACAGCCAAAGTAAGTAATAACTACGGCATGGAGATTCTTATTTCTGGAGATATACCTTGCTGCCGATAGCTCTTTTTGCCCCTGTGCTGGGTACAGGTTTTCAAAAGAGTCAGAGAGGTCCTCCTCTTCCAAAGGAAGAAAATCAAGAGGAACAGCAAAATACCCTTCATCTCTGATTTTCTTCCCTATATCCATGTTGAGAAGAGGGTCATAAACCGCATAAGGTTTTCCGATGATGACAAAGACTCTTTCCTCTCCAGCCCCCTTCCCCTCGATCAAACCTCCTAAAACCTCTTCCCCTTTCTTCTTAATCCTTTCTCTAAAATCTTCTAAAACTAACAGGGCTTGGTCAAGAGCCCTTTTAATATCTCGGGGATTCTTATTCAACTCTTTACCCAACTCACTTAGCACTGATAAAAGGTGTTTATACCCCCAATTAAAATGAAAGGTAGGCGATAGAAGCTTGATATTCAAATTGTCTATCCCCAGAGCATGTCTTAACATATCAGGAGCAGCGTGGATATAAGGGCAGGTAATACAGGTCTTGTAACTCCCCATAGGTTTTTCGCCACTTATCATAGGAAGGAAAAGAAAATCAAGGGTTTCTTCTAATAGGGATGCAGCGTGACCATGGGCGACTTTGACAGGAAAGCAGGGTTCTGAAATAGTCTTTTCAATCCCCAGTGAAATTATCTCTTTATTGGTTCTACGGGAAGGGACAACTTCCAAACCCAGCTCTTCAAAAAAAGCCTGAAAGAAAGGATAGTAATCGTTAAAGAGGAGCCCCTGAGGTATGCCAACCCTTTTGGGTTTTAAAGGCGAGCCATTACCCTTCTTTTTGTACTCACTATAAATATTTAGAGTAAGTTCCTCCCTCCATTTAAAAAGGTCAGAAAGATTTTCTCCCTTGCTTCTCCCTTTTTGCGCTCCACTGTAATGGTCACAGCGATCTCCCTGGAAAAAAAACTCTTTACCAGCTTCAAATTTATTTACCTGACACTCATTACCACAACGTTTACATTGAAAGGAGGAAAGATTATAAGTTGCCCCTATGATCTCCTCAAATCCCCTGAATTTAGAAATGCTCTCCTTTTCTTCTGCCTCTTCCAGGGCAATCCGGGCGGCTCCAATAGCACCAGTGAGATGAGGATAAGGGGGAACCAGTATAGGACGGTTCAAAAGGGTCTCAAAGGCACCTACCATTCCTTTGTTAAAGGCTACCGCTCCCTGAAAAGCTACCTTCTCTCCTAAAGAACGATTTCTTACCACCTTAACCAGGTAATTACTGACCGAGGCAAGGCAGGCTCCTGCACTTAAGTCCTCTATGCTTACATTGTTTTGTTGAAAGTAAAGTAAAGCAGATTCTGCAAAAACGGCGCAGGTACCATTGATTATGGGAGGTTTTGTCCCCTTTAAGGCATAATCGCCAAACTCCTCTATAGGAATATCGAGATTTTTGGCATGCTTTTCTATAAGTGCCCCTGTCCCCGCTGCACAAGCCCAGTTCATTTCAAAATCCGTAACCAGCCCTTCTCTCATCCTTATAAACTTGGAGTCCTGTCCTCCAATTTCAAAAATCGTTAAATCCTTAACCTTAATATAAACATTAACCCCCCATGCCTGAGCGGTAATCTCGTTAATGATATGATTTGCTCCTACAAAATATCCTGTAAGGTATCTTCCTGAACCAGTGGTAGCTGCAACTGTTTTTTCAAGAATTATCCCTTTCTCCTTTATTTCCTGGTATATCACCTCTAAGGCTTTCTTCACCGCTTCTACCGGATTCCCCTCTGTCCTTCTATAATGGCTTCCCAGAACACAGAATTGGTTGCCAATTCTGGCTATAACTACAGCCTTGGTAGAGACCGAGCCAATATCAACTCCCAGAGAAGCTAATCCTACCTTTCCCTGGATATCAGACCTGCTGGGTTCTTCCAGGATGATAGACTTTTTTAGGGTAATAGGGTTTGTGTTTTCATATTCAAAGGGTATCCGGGTTTGTCTTTCTAAAGTATCACGCACCCTGGAAAGATGAAACCTTTCCTCAGCCTTAAGAGCTGCCCCCAGAGCCCCCATGGTAAGACTCAGTTCCGGAACAAATAACTGGTCTAGAGATAGTTCGAGTTCAGCAGTGAGGTACTTTTCCAAACAGGGATTTTGGGAAACCCCGCCTATGAAAGCGACCTTTCCTTGAGGGACCTCTCCTTTTCTGATAAGAGACTTGTAGTTTCTCGCTACAGCTTTATGAATTCCTGCTACTATCCTCTCTTTGGGCATGCCTTTCTGGTAATGATGTACCACATCGGACTCGGCAAAAACGGCACATCTTCCAGATATTCCCGCAGGAGATTCCACAGAAAGGCCGGTTTGGACAAAATCCTCAAAGGAATTAAAATTAAGACGTTTGTGCATATAATCCAGAAAAAAGCCGGTACCACCTGCGCATTTTCCACCCAGGATAATGTCGCTCAAAAAGAGGTTATTTGATGTAACAGCATCTCCTACTCTTGCTTCAACCTCTTCTTTATTCTCCTCTTCTTTCCAAGTGGTAGGGACATTTTCCCTCTTTTCTCTCCTCCCCTGGTGGGAGGGACCATTTTCGTCTCTAATCTCCTCCCCTGGTGGGCGAAGGCTGGAGGAGGGGGAGGGTAAGGTGGACAGGGTAAGGTATTTTTGGGTCTCAGCCCCAATTTCAATAATATTGCGAGTCCCGGGAGAATAATAGTTAAAAGCGGCAGAAAGGGCTTCTGGCTCAGGAACAGGGTTTAATCCCAGAATTTCAGCAACCTTGCCAGCACTGCTTCCGGTTAACCCGAAAAGTACTTCATTATCACTTATTCCCCCAGTTTCTTGAATATTCTTGATAACTTCAAGTAGTCTATCTATGGGTTTCCCGGAGATCTTTGCCGGCTCAAACCTAGTAATTTTTCCATCAATGATAAGAGCTGCTTTTATGGTATCTGATCCTATATCAATTCCTACTAAGATTTCCATTTTTTCCTTCCTTTCAATTCAGATAGTTCTCCAGGCTTTGCTCCATAAGTTTCTAAAACCTCATAAATACTGCTCTCCTTAAAAAAATCAACACAAAATTATGATGGAAAACAGTTATCTCTATATTTAAATTATAGCACAGATCATAATGTAACTCCTGGTTTAACCCAAAATCCGCGATAGAAAACTAAATTTCTTTTTTGCAGCAAAAACTGGGGCTTAAAAACTCTTTCTTTAATAAAAATGAGGTTTGCA
>QLTX01000074.1 GCA_018725175.1 Candidatus Psychracetigena formicireducens | reverse complement strand
TTTTGTCTTTACGAGGTTGTTGAAAACAACCGTGGTAGTCTCATCATTTAATCTTTAAGTGAGGTCGGCCCTGACCATCGCTATAAAAAGATAAAAAGGATATTGATAAATGAATAAGATAGTTTTGACTCCAAAGTGAATATCCTCCTTACTACTTCCAGGTTTTTTTATTCTAAATAAATGTAAATAATCGTGTGGTATAATCAAATAAAGATGTGGTATTAACAAAATGGAACCCCATAAAGAGGAAAGTGGAAAGCTGAAAATAGATGGGGTTAAAACCTTATAGGAAGGTGATAATATGTTAGGAGAAGAGTATTTTGACCGGGTTATTTTCCACCTTAAATCAGTTAAAAAAAGCCAGTTCAAAAACATTGAAGAAGCTGCTAATTTGATAGCTTCTTCTCTTGTTGAAGGAAGAGTTCTCCATGTATTTGGTTGCGGGCACTCCCAGCTTCTTGCCAGTGAACTTTTTTACCGTGCAGGAGGTCTTGTTCCTATAAATGCCATGATAGAAAACCCTCTATCTCCAGGCGAAGGGGTAAAATCCAGTTGGTTTGAGCGAATACCCGGTTATGCCTCTATTATCCTGGATAGTTATCAAACAAGTCCTGGAGAGGTTATTATTATCATATCAACTTCCGGTTTAAATATCGTTCCAGTGGAAATGGCTATAAAAGCGAAAGAGAAGGGACTTAAAATTGTAACTCTAACCTCTCTCAGGTATCGTGATGTTTTTGAATCTCGCCATCCCAGCGGGAAAATGATTGCTGATCTATCCGATGTAGTCATTGATTCCGACATCTCACCTGGTGATGCAGCCATAGAAGTACCAGGATATCCATACAAAATGGCTCCTCTGTCTGGAATTATAGGAGCCTCTATTCTCTGGGCTTTGATTTGTGAAATAGTATCCAGGTTATCCGAAAAAGGTATAGAACCCCCAATCTGGATATCAGGTAATATCCCAGGTGGAGATGATACCAACTTAAAACTTTTAAATAAATATCGTCCCTTGATAAAAAAGCTCTGATGCCTGATAAGGAGATAAAGTTCCTTACCTAACTGAGATTATTCAATAATTTCCTACCTGGGTTACCTATTAGGAGAATCTCTTTTTCCAGATACGGTCATAGTTTAATTTACCATCAGCAAGGGATACCGATATGAGGCTGTTAGGGGACATTTCTAATGAGTTAAAGTAGAGGACATTGCTAAAGAGTCTTGACAAACAAACTCTATCGCTTGACATTGATAATTTAATTGTATTATACTTAAATAATAGCTCTCTGGAAGATGTTGTAGAGATAATTGAAAGTAACGATAACCAGGGAATGGTTTCACCAGAGGGCTTATCAATCAATAGGAGGTATGGTGTTTTATGTGGGAAGCAGTTTTAGAATGGATTGCTGTAAATTTATTGGGGCAGGTAAGTATCCTGATTGGTTTAATAGCTCTGGTAGGGCTTATTCTTCAAGGTAAGAAGTTTGAGGAAGTAGTACTGGGCACCGTAAAGGCTATTGCAGGTGTTCTCATCATGATTATCGGTATAGAAGCTTTCATTGGTGGACTGATAGCTTTTCAAACAGTAGTATCTTCAGCTTTTGGTATAGTTTCACCCACACCTACCAGGACACTGGCTGATTTCACTGCTGCTTATGCGGGTATGTCAGTCATGGCTTTAGCTTTAGGCTTCTTTATTCATCTACTATTGACATCAATTCTAAAAATCAGACTTGTTTACCTCACCGGTCATCTTATGTACTGGATTGCTCTTATCGTCACTGCTGCTCTGGTGGAACTGTATCCAGATATAGCATCGGGAACTCTGATTTTAGTTACTGCCATTATTTGCGCTTTGTATTGGACCTTCCAACCTCTATACATTCATAAGATTTTGAAAATTGTAACTAAGACCGATACTTTTGGTTTTGGCCACACCTCATCTTTTGCCGGTTTTCTTGCTGCTAAATTAGGTCCTTATGTAGGAAAGCCTGAGCATGGTTCAGAGACAGTAAAGATTCCAGATAGAATTTCCTTCCTAAAGGATATTACTGTCAGTACAGCTGTAGTTGTTGGAATTATTATGGTAATTTCTGCCCTTTTTGCTGATCAAGCTGTGGTTGCCAATCAAGCAGGCGATCTAAACTCTATAGTATGGGCTCTTCTTCAGGGACTTAGGTTCGCTGCTGGCATAACTGTATTGCTTTATGGTGTTCGTATGTTCCTGGCAGAAATAGTTCCTGCTTTTAAAGGAATCTCCACCAGGATAATACCCGGTGCCAGACCTGCTCTGGATTGCCCGGTAATATTCCCTTATGCTCCTACTGCAGTCATCATTGGTTTTCTCTCGGCTACCGTTATATTTCTCATCTGTATGGTAATTTTTGGTGCTATCGGGTGGGCAGCTATTGTACCTCCTATGATCATGCTTTTCTTCCCAGGTGGTGCAGCTGGTGTATTTGGTAATGCCTTTGGTGGATGGAAGGGAGCTGTCCTGGGCGGCGTAATTAATGGCTTATTCCTGGCCTTTGGACAGGCACTAACCTGGCCACTTCTCGCCAATACTGCTCCCGAGCTGGCAACCCTTGCAGATCCTGACTGGTACATCCTTATCTGGGTTATTCTGGGAGTAGGTAGAATAATTAAAGCTATCACTGGTGGATAAACGCTTTGAAGCAGATTAAACCAAAACTCAAAGTATTAACAGTATGTGGTGTTGGAATGGGAAGTAGCCTTATTCTTAAGATGACCGTTGAAGATGCGCTTCGGGAAGCTAAAATAGATGCCATAGTGGAACATTCTGATCTGAGTAGTGTTAAATCCATGAGTCCCGACATCATCGTAGCTCAGAGTATGCACGCTACCGAGGTTGTTGGTTACGCACCTGTAGTCATTAGCATCACCAACTTCCTTGACAAGGAGTTTGTGAAGCAGGAAGCATTACGACTTCTAAAGGAACAGGGCTGGATTTCCGATTAAAGAAGATTGATAATAAGTGTTAAAAAGAAAGGGGGGCTTAATAATAGCCCCCCTAAATTTTTACTAACTGTATTTTTCTAATAAAGCAATAATTTCTTCTTTACTGCCAGATTTATGAAGTTCTTCCAGAACACCTTTCTGGCTTAAAAAGAGGGCAAGTTCCTTGATAAGCTCAACATGGCTTTTATTGTCAATGGCAGCAAAAGCTATAATGAAATTTACCGGGTCATTAGGGCTTCCAAAATTTACCGGTGTTTTTAATTTAAGAAGTACTAATCCCACTTTTAAACTACCTCTGTCAGGTTTGGCATGGGGCATGGCTATGCCAGGTGCTAATACCGCGTAGGGACCCAGTGTTTTCATCACCTCAACCATACCTTCAGTATAAGAAGGAAGGGCGATTTCTAATTTCACCATCAACTCGCCAGCCTTCCTTACGGCTCCCTGCCAGTCTTCGGTTTCTACGTCCAGAAGGATATTATCTACTTTAAGGGCGTCTAATAATTTCATTTTAAATTATAACAGAGAGGACAATAACTGATGACAAATTGACGCTAATTCTTTATAATATTATTATCTATGGTTGGAATCGTTATAGTAGCTCACTCCTATAAACTTGCTGAAGGCGTGAAAGAACTGGCTGAACAGATGAGTCAGGGCAGGGTATCTATTGTTGCCGCAGGTGGTCTGGATAAAGACACCATCGGAACTAATGCTGAAAGGATACTTAAAGCCATTTCAGAAGCTTATCAGGAAGACGGTGTACTTATAATGGTTGACCTGGGAAGTGCTATCTTAAGTACCGAAATGGCTATAGAGATGCTCCCGGAAGAACAAAGGAAGGGGGTAAAAATAAGTAATGCTCCCCTGGTTGAAGGTGCTATGGCGGCGGTGGTGGAGGCATCTCTGGGAAGTTCCCTGGAAAAGGTAAACGCCTCGGCTTTAGCAGTGGTTAATTTACCCAAGGTTGCTGGGGAAGAAGTTACGCCGGTAAAGGATGAAAAAATCTATATTCCTGAAGTAAATGAAATTGTATTAACCCTTAAAAATAAATTTGGTTTACATGCCAGGCCAGCTGCCTTATTCGTACAAACCGCCGGGAGCTTTACTTCCCAAGTATTGATTAAAAACATAACTCGTAACACTAACTCTGTCAATGCCAAAAGCCTGCTGGAAGTATTAACTTTAGGGACGGAACAGGGTCAGCAAATTGTAATATCAGCTGAAGGTAAAGATGCTAAAAAAGCGCTATCAGCCTTACAGGAGTTAGTGGAAAGCGGGTTGGGTGAAGAAATTGAAGAAGTTAGTATCAAACCTGAATCTTTACCAGCGAAACCTCCGGTTAAAATTCAGCTTCCAACTGCATCTGAACCTGTTTATGAAAAACCTGAAGCCCAGTTAATTCTTAAAGGTGTCGGAGTTTCTCAGGGAATTGCCATAGGGTTAGCCTTCGTTTATAACCCAAAAATACTTACTATACCTGATTATAAAGTAGAAAATATAGATAAACAGTTTAACCGCTTAGCTAACGCTCTAAATAAAGCAAAGCAGGAGATTAAAGAACTTAGAGATATTATTTCCAGGGAAGCAGGCTCTAAGGAAGCAGGCTCTAAGGAAGCAGAAATATTTAATGCTCACCTGCTTTTTCTTGAAGATAATGAATTTTTGGGAAAAATCAAAACTAAAATTACGGAAGATAAAATCAATGTTGAATCTGCACTCATGAAAATAGTAAGAGAATATACCGGGAAAATGCGTCTGATGGATAGCGACCTTTTCCGTCAGAGGGCGGTGGATATAGAAGAGGTTGGTAGAAGGGTTCTCCGTATATTATTGGGGGTGGGAACTCAAACTATGACAACTCTTCCTGAGAAGGTGATTGTGTTAGCTGAAGATCTGGCACCTTCGGATACTATTCAAATGGATAGAGAGAAAGTGCTGGGTTTTTGCACTGCGAGGGGGTCAGCTACTTCCCATACAGCCATCCTGGCTTCCAGCCTGGGGATACCTGCTGTAGTGGGAATTGGTGAAAAGATAAAGGAAGTTCCTGAAAATTCAATCCTTATAATTGATAGTCAGGAGGGACTAATCCTGGTAAATCCTGAGAAAGAAACCCTTAAACTGTACCAGGACAAACAAAATGATTTACACGAACTTAAAAAAAGAGCGGTAGAGAAAGCGTTGGGAAGCGCTATTACCCTCGACGGTCGGCATGTTGAAGTTTCTGCTAACATTGGTGACCTGGATACAGCCAAAAAAGCCCTGGAATTTGCTGCAGATGGGATAGGGTTATTGCGTACCGAATTTCTCTATCTAAATAGAGAAATTCCTCCAGGTGAAGAAGAACAGGTTCAAGTCTATAAAGAAATTTTGGAAACTATGGGCCCAAGACCGGTAATTTTTCGTACATTGGATATTGGGGGTGATAAACCCGCCTCCTATCTTTCCATTCCAAAAGAACTTAACCCCTTTCTTGGTTGGCGAGCAATAAGGTACTGCCTGGATAATCCAGAAATTCTGAAGACCCAGCTTCGGGCAATATTAAGAAGTGGCTATGGTTACAATATCAAAATAATGTTTCCTATGATTACCACCCTGGAAGAACTGTTAAAAGCAAAGAAAATCCTTGAGGAAGTCAGGAATGATTTGCAGGAAAGGGGAATTAAGCAGGCTGAAACATTTGAACTAGGTATCATGATTGAAGTTCCAGCAGCGGCTCTTATGGCTGATGTATTAGCGCAGGAAGTGGATTTTTTCAGTATTGGCACCAACGATTTAATCCAGTACACCATGGCTTGCGACCGTACCAATGAACAGGTAGCCAGCTTATACCAACCTTTGCATCCGGCAGTTCTTCATCTTATAAGGATTATTATTGACGCTGCCCACCAGGCTGGTAAATGGGTGGGGATGTGCGGAGAAATGGCTTCGTTACGGGAAGCAGTACCCATTTTACTTGGTCTTGGTTTAGATGAATTCAGCCTGTCTCCTCAAGGCATACCCGAAATAAAAAAGATAATAGGGGATATGACTGTTAGCCAGGCAAGTGAAATTGCCAACAAAGCGTTGTCGTTAAATAGTGTAGAAGAGATAAAAAAACTTACCGCTACGGTTTTAAAGAGTCTAAAATAAATAAGGCGTCACCCCGTACACTGTCCTGAACCTTGTTTGTCCCGTACCCTGTCCTGAACCTTGTCCTGAACCTTGTCCTGAACTTGATTCAGGATTGATTCAGGGTCCCCGCCCCTCTGTCTCCCCGTGCTTGACACGAGGTCTCCGTCCCTCTGTCACCCTGCACTGGATACAGGGTCTCCTCTTTTAATGACTTAAAACCTGAGATTCTG
>QLTX01000073.1 GCA_018725175.1 Candidatus Psychracetigena formicireducens | reverse complement strand
TCCAGGAGGGGAAAGATAATGAAGAAGCTCCCTTCCAGGAGTGGAATAAAAACGGAGATTCTGGATTACCCCTACGGGGACAAATACCAAACATTCCAGAATGACATTTTTCTTGTCTCTGCGAGGTTGTTGAAAATAACCAGAAATAACCGTGGCAGTCCCATCTTTTGAACTTATGAGGGAAAACATGAGATTGCCACAGACCCTACGGGTCTTCGCAATGACCAGAGAGGGGAAAACATGAGATTACCACGGGCTAGGCAGAGTTTATCCCGATAAAATCAGGACAACGACCCGAGAGGTCGGATCACCACCACGAACAGTTCGCGTCCTTACGATGACGAGGAGAGGAATATGCCTTATAATAGTAATGTTAAAATAGGAGATATAAAAGTGGATTTTGCCCATTTACATGTGCATAGTGATTATAGCTTACTTGATGGTTTCTGCCCTTTAAAGGAGTTAGTCAAAAAGAGCAAAGCCTCGGGTTTTAACTCCCTGGCGATTACCGACCATGGAGTTTTATATGGATTGGTGGAATTCTCGCGGGAGTGCCTTAAAGAAGGAATAAAACCGATTTTAGGCATAGAAGCCTACCAGTCTCCCAGGCTCATTAGCAACCATATTCCCAGAGAAGATGATGATTTTCACCACTTGGTTCTGCTGGCAAAAGATGCTGAAGGCTACCAGAATTTGGTAAAGCTCTCCACCATATCGCAGGTAGAGGGCTTCTGGTATAAACCCAGGATTGACAAAGAGATATTAAGCAAATACCATAAAGGGCTGGTAGCACTCTCAGCCTGTCTGGCTGGAGAGATTCCTCATAAACTACTTAAAGGTAATTATAAAGGAGCAAGAGAAAGTGCCTCTTTTTATAAAACTCTTTTTGGAGAAGATTTTTATCTGGAACTGGAGCGGCATGGTCTTAAAGAACAGCAACAAATTGAAAATGACCTTATAAAAATAAGCAAAGAGCTGAATATAAAACTGGTAGCCACTAATGATGTCCATTACCTCAATAAAAGTGATTCCCTGGCACATCTTTCTTTACTGGCTATTGGCACAGGCTCCACGGTGGAAAGCCCTAAAATTAAATTTGAGGGGGAAGAGTTCTACCTTAAGAGTTATCAGGAAATGAGCAGTCTTTTTAATGACCTACCTGAAGCCCTAACCAATACCAGCGAGGTGGTGGAAAAAATAATTTACACCCTGCCCCCATATACCCCTAGACTTCCCCGGTATCCGTTTCCTGAACCTTTTACTTCCCAGACAGATTATTTAAGGCATCTAGTGTATGAAGGGCTTAAGAAAAGATATGGCTTACTCCTACCAGCAGGAGCCACCGAGAGAGTGGAATACGAACTTTCCCTTATAAACAGCATGGGGTTTGAGGGTTACTTTGTAATTGTGGCTGATTTCGTTAATTTTGCTAAGAGCAGGGAAATTCCTGTGGGTACCGGACGGGGTTCCAGCAGTGGCAGTCTGGTGTCTTATGCCCTGAATATTACCAACATTGACCCCCTGAAGTACGGCTTATTTTTTGAAAGATTTCTCAACCCTTCCAGGGTAGCTCTTCCTGATATAGACATAGATTTTTGTTATAACCGCAGGGAAGAGGTAATCAATTATTTAAGAGAAAAATACGGAGAAAAATCCGTAGCCCAGATTATCACTTTTGGCACCATGAAAGCTCGGGGAGCCATAAGAGATGTGGGTAGGGTGCTCTCTATCCCCTTAAACGAAGTGGACAGGATTGCCAAGCGCATCCCTTTTGGTTCCAGCCTGAAATCAGCGATAGAAGAGGTCCCGGAGCTTAAAGACCTTTACCAGAACGAAGGAAAATACCGAGAGCTTATGGATTTATCCCTGCGGGTAGAAGGCAGGCCCAGGCATGCCTCCACCCACGCTGCCGGGGTGGTCATCTACGAGGGAGATTTAACCGATTTAGTGCCATTGCAAACCTCTAACTCTGGCTTGCTCACCCAGTACGACATGAGCTCACTGGAAACTTTAGGCTTATTAAAAATAGATATTCTGGGACTTCGCACCCTTACCGTAATGAAAGAAACCGAAGATTTAATAAGAATGAAAATCCCTGACTTTTCCCTGGAAGAGATCCCTTTAGATGACCAGAAAACCTTTAATCTATTAAAGAAAGCTAACACCATAGGGGTCTTCCAGTTAGAATCTGCGGGCATGCGTCGCATCTTAAGAGAATTAAATCCCAGCAATATATCCGATATAATGATACTTTTAGCCCTCTATCGACCGGGTCCCATGGACCAGATAAACGAGTTTTTAGCCCGGAAAAAAGGTAAAAAGAAGGTAGAGTATCCTCACCAAGCCCTCCAGGGCGTCCTTACTGAAACTTATGGCATCGTGGTCTATCAGGAACAGGTGATTGAGATGGTTAGAAATGTAGCTGGCTACAGTTTAAGTGAGGCAGACAACCTTAGAGCAGCCATAGGGAAAAAGAAAGCGGCAGTGATAGAGGCTATGAAAAGAGATTTTATGGAAAGAACTATAGCTCATACCGGAGTAAAGAAAGAGGAAGCTATCAGGCTTTTCCAGCTCATAGAAGCCTTTTCTAATTATGGTTTTAATAAAGCCCACGCCGCTTCTTATGCTTTTACTTCCTATCGCACTGCTTACCTGAAAGCCAACTATCCCGGAGAGTACTTAACCGCTTTGATGAGAAATGAAGAAGGTAGCCACGAGCGGATCGCTCTTTATACGGAAGAAGCCCTAACTATGAATATCCCGGTGCTTCCACCTGACATTTCCCTGTCAGAAGCAAGGTTTTCCTTAACTGAAAAAGGGATAAGATTTGGGCTGTATTCTATCAAAAATGTAGGCGAAGGAGCAGCTCAGGTCATCATAGAAGCCAGGAAAAATAAGCCTTTTTCCTCCTTAAGGGACTTCTTAAGTCGGGTAGAAACTGTTAGGGTTAATAAAAAATCGGTGGAATCCCTGATAAAAGCCGGGGCTATGGATTCTCTGGGTGTTAACCGAAATGTTTTGCTCAAAGAACTAACGCGCAATGGTTCTAATGGTTATTATAACCTTACTGCCAGTAACGGCTCGCTTTTTGGTTCAGGGGTAACCGAAGTAAAAGACGAAGAAAGAAAAGGGAAGGGGTACACCGAGGAAGAACTTTTGGAATTGGAAAAGGAGATGATAGGAGTTTATGTAAGCGGACATCCCTTAAGGGGATACCGCCACCTGTGGGAAGAAAAAAATATTGTTTTTATTTCCGAGCTTTTGTCTTCTGAGAATAACCTTGGTAAAATTGGGGGTAAAATAGTAAAAGTTAGCAGGAAAACAAGCAAATTAGGAAATCCTCTTCTTAGAATTCGGTTATTAGACCTTTCAGGTGAAGTAGAAATTTTAGTCCTGCCGAAGTTTTACGAAAAATATTCTTCCCTTATAGATAAAAAAGGATTTTTAATACTGGAAGTCAGGGTGGAAAGAGAAGAAGATAAGATAGAAAGCATTCTTGCTGGAAAATTGGAAGAGTTTATGGAAGAGGCAGACCTGAGGAAACAGTATCGGATAGATACTGTAACCACAACCAAAGCAGAAACCTACGAAGAGGGAGTTTGTTTCCAACTGTCTTTACCTTTTGAAGATGCCGGGCTCTTAAATGATTTGAAGCAGATACTGGAAGATTATCGGGGTAATTGTCCGGTACAGCTTTATATTAGAAAAGAAGGATGGGAAGCAAAACTGGAGCTTAACAATCATTATCTGAAATCCTGTCCTGAATCACGGTCTGCCCTTACCAGTCTTCTTACCTCGGATTGTGTCAGAATTACCCCAATTATATGATGTCAGCAAAATTTACCCTACTCAATCAAAATATGGGATCGCCACGAGCCCTGCGGGCTCTCGCGATGACACCGTGGTTTGTTTCTGCGAGGTTGTTGAAAACAACCGTGGCAGTCCCATCTTTTGAACTTATAAGGGAAAATTTGAGATTGCCACAGACCCTACGGGTCTTTGCAATGACCAAAGAAGGGAAAATATGGGATCGCCACGAGCCCTGCGGGTCTTCGCAATGACTTCCTTGTTTGTCTTTGCGAGTGAAACGAAGCAATCTCATCTTTTAAGACTTTTTAACCCTCTCCCCTTTGCGGGAGAGGGGAGGGTGAGGGGTAAGAATGTATCACCCTCCCCTTATTCTCCTCCCTTCCAGGAGAGGAAGAAAATCGGAGATTCTGGATTGCCCCTACGAGGACAAATACCAAAACCTTCCAGAATGACAAAAGAGGGTGTCACCCCGTACTTGATACGGGGTCTCCGCCCCCCTGTCACCCCGTACTTGATACGGGGTCTCCAATTTGATGATGCCAACTAAATATAACCTTTTAAAAGCCCTTAAGACTATAAGGGTTCGTGTTTTTCTGATAACCCTCCTGTTGGTTTCTCTTCCCCAGCTTTTTGCTGCTTACCTGTTTCTTAATCAGGCTGAAGAATCCCTTTTTCGTGAAAGAGCTTCCAAACTGACAGGTATAGCCACCCTGTTGGAAAAAGAGTTTCAAAGGCGGGCACCTATTATTTTTGCAGAATTATCTATCCAGCAAGTTCCCGCCGATCAGAAAAGAGATTTTCTGGAAAAATACCTGAATGAACCGGTAAACTTCCTGCAAAGTTCCTATCCTGAAGTTGGCTTAGGCTACTTTATGATTGATTATGGAGGTGAGGTATCGGTCTTAAGACCGGCTATTTCACCTCAGGAAATACCGTATTCCGTGGAAGTTCCCCTGGTCTATATGGGTAAAAACCTTGGTCATGCCTTTGCTGAGGAAAGTCTGCGGTCAATTCTTAAGGACCTTTCCCAGATCAGACAATCCGTATTCTTGATACTGACCATATCTTTGCTTTTAGGTATTGCCGGAGCCTACCTGCTTTCAGCTAACCTTGGTCAGGGGGTAAAGGTGATTAAAGAGGGACTTTCGGAAATGGAAAAAAGCCTTAAAGCTCGGGTTATGCCTCTTCAAGGGGAGATGGGAGAGATAGAAGAAGCCATCAACCACCTAGCAGATTCCCTGGAAGAGGCTTTAGCTCGTTTGAACCTGGTGTTTGAATCATCACCGGTGGGCTTACTGCTGATAACCGCTGACGAAAATGGGGAATACCATATACTTCTTCACAATCAACCTTTTCTACAGTTGTTGAATATTTCGGTGGAGAGTGTAAATCAGATTTTTAGTATGGAACAGTTTTTTTCCCCCGAGGTAGTAAGGTCCCTTAAAAAGAATGAAAAAACCGAGTTTTTAAATATACCTTTAGGCGACAGGTACTTTAACCTTCTGGTAGTAGGACTGGGAGGGGAAGGTGCTCTATTGCTTTTAGAAGAAGTTACCGAGAGAAATAAGCTCCTGGAAGAATTAAAGAGGAAGGAGAAGATTGCTTCACTGGGGTTACTTATAGCCTCCCTGGCGCACGAAATAAAAAATCCCCTTACCTCTATAAAAGGTTATGCTGAGCTACTTCTCAAACAGCCGCTAAAAGATAAAGAAAGAATTTATTTAACTCACATATTAAAAGAATCAGAAAGGGTAAATAGTCTAATTGGGGAGCTCCTGTATTTAGGAAGGCCGGTAACTTTGAAAAAAGATACCATAAACCTTAAGGGGTTGGTAGAAGAAGCTCTAACCGCCTATAAGCCTATGCTGGAAAAAGAAGCTATTATCGTGGAGATGATGGTAGGGAATGATACCTTCGTTGCGGATAAAGAAAAAATGCTTAGAGCCCTAACCAACCTCATTAAAAACTCCCTGGAAGCCCTGCACAGGGGAGGTACTCTTTATCTTAAAGGAAAGGTGGCGGAGGGAACCCTTCTGCTGGAAGTTAAAGATACTGGTAGAGGTATGCCCAAGGAAGTTGCTGAAAGCATTTTTGATCCTTTTTATTCCACCAAAGAAAAGGGTGTGGGGCTCGGATTATCGGTAGCCCATTCTATAGTCAAGGCTCATGGTGGGAGTTTATCAGTCGCTTCTAAGGAAGGCGAAGGAACCAGTTTTACCTTGATAATTCCAGCCTGATAAACAGTAGTTCGCTACGAGCCTTACCGGCTCTCGCCATGACTAAGAAGGGGAAAACCTGAGATTACCATGCCCCCACACCTATTCAACCGTCTCCAAAAGGTGCAAGGGCTCGTATTGAGGGAAAAGGAACAAAGTCTCGCGATGGGCATATTACTTTTTAATGTGGCTTTAGAAGGCCTTGAATTATTGATAGTTAGTGGTATTATTGATTTATTTATTAAACCATGTCAATTAACACTTTAAGGATGGATGCCATGACAAAAAAAACATTGCCCATATTGTGGATGTCGAGAAGTAATAAAAAGAGGTTATTACCGAAGTTCAACAGCAATATTCGTAAACCATAGATATAATCTAACTTTATTTTTTAAGTTTGTCATT
>QLTX01000072.1 GCA_018725175.1 Candidatus Psychracetigena formicireducens | reverse complement strand
AAGGGTTCATAAGATGATGTGCCTCGTCGTTTAGTACCAGTGTTTTTTCTCCTTTTCCAACAAGGCTGTCTTCTATGGCAGATTTTGTATTCATGTATGTTGCATGGATATTTTCTATGCATATATCTCCCTTCTGAATGGTATTAGATGCATTGATGATTCGGGGGTTGAGAATATGGGAACTATGAGGCAAAAGATCCTTAAGAGCCTTATCAGCAGAAAGTGTCCTGAACTTTTCGGTCAAACCAGCCTCAATTGTATTAGAAGGACAAAGAACTAAGACCTGATCAACTGCACCCTCTGCAAGCATGAGGCGGGCGATACCATACATCACATAGCTTTTCCCTGTAGCTGTGGCATGTTCAAGAGAGCAAGAGAGCTTATCGGGTAATTGCAAATGGTTTATAAAATCTTCAACTGAAGAATATTTTTCCTGAAGTTTAGGATTGCTGTGATAATTTTCCTCCGCTAAATCCCTCAGAATTTTGTATTCCCCACCCAAAAAATATCGTAAAACTTCCCTGATAGCCTCTTTCTGGTATTCCCTGTTCGAGCAAAGGGCATCTAAAAAAGGCTCGTATTTATTTGCATCAAATCTCTTAGGGTCATAGTTTGGAGATACCTTTAGGACTAAGTCTTTATTCTGAAAAGTTTGACGGTCAAGCACTGAGATACCCCTCGTTTTTCAGGTATTCTTTAATGGCATTGATAATCATCTCTGCATCAGCCACATCTGTTTCAGAACTTGCACGGTCTATCTCCTTTGTATATTCATAATCTCCAATCTGGCGGTCTTTGAAAAGGCGAATAATCTTCTTATAGAAATCTTTAGCAAAGTCTCCGCTGTAAATAAACTCCTTATTGAAGGCGCTCACAACCGCCGAATGTTTTGAAAAACTCAACTCCTTGGTTAATAGAATTGCCTGAAGCGAATGAAAAACCGCATAATATGCCTTAGAAGCTGCGTCATTATAGTGTTTCTGTTCATGAAGCTGTCTGGCAACCTCCAAACTATCCTTTGCCTTAGCCATCATAATCTTTATCTGTTTAGACAGTTCTGTATCCCTTTTCATACATGAACCCCTTCTTTTCTTATATTCATGAATAATGGCTCATATTTCTTATCTTCGTAATAACTCTTGTCATGGACAAAGGTAGTTATTACCACATTATATTTCCAGCCTATCTCGCATGCTATGTTAAAGATTCTATCTGCAGCCTCTTTCGTCTCTTTATCTACAAGGACTAAGATATCGTAGTCTGATTCCGGAGATGCATCACCCCTTGCCCTTGAACCAAAGAGGATGATGTCCTTGATCTTATATCCGAGCTCTTTTTTAAGGGCTCCTGATAATTCTCTTATGATTGGGTCAGCAGTATTATTTTTCATAGTTCCACCTCACCTTGAAATGGGTATTGTCAAACTGTAAATCTTTTATTTCTTAAAGTCCCTCAAGGCCTTCACTTCCCTTTTCTCATTTCCGAATATATCAATGTAAATAATCATCATCTGTTCTTTTGCCTTATCCTCATCAAACCTCACTTCATAGCCATTCTTCTTCAAATCCTCTGCATAAAAAACCTCATCCAGGTTAAAGACCTCTCCATCAAAATCATAGTCCAGCATAACCATAGAAAGGGTCTCAAGGTTGGCAAACTCAAACGGCTTGCGGGAGATGATTTTGCTTTCAAACTTTTCAATTTTAATTACACATTCCTTTATCTTTTGATTTAGAAGATCGGGCTTCTTTGGTTTGTCCAGATAATACTGGCACTCAACAGTCGGCACTTGAATAAAATCAAAACCTACAGCATCAACAGTGTCATTGACATCCATTTCGCTGACTGGCTGCTTGATTTTGGTAAAACCACGGTTGTGAATCTCCTCAATAATTGAATAAGGAATACGGAGGATAAAATATTTCGCTTTGCCTTTCTCAATGTAATCCTCAAGGAACTGAACTGACGCAGCAGGAGCAATTACAAAAAAACGTCTTCCAATCTTATCTCCCAAGTACTTATGCAGGTCATCAATAAATCCTCTATCCATCATAGCATCGGGATATTTCTGATAATTGAAAACCATAACGCTGTCTGCTCCAAGATAACCATCCAATTCGATCCTTGAGATATCATGCCTTTCATCGCGGCATTGAAAAAGTTTGAGAGCGAAGTCCCGATACTGCTCCCATGGGAGTTCCTTAATCATCTTGTAGTCATAAAGGCCAGCATTATAGATAGTGAAGGGCTTGCATTGCTTACCGTATTTCTTTCCCGTCTTACTACCTGACGGGACAAGCTTTGGATTTTCTAAGTCCTTGCTGTCAGCAATGTTCAACAAGCGTTTCTGCATTGTGTAGATGGCCAGCTTCCCGCAATCCACACCAATCCACCGCCTATTGAGCTTCTCTGCCACAGCAAGCGTAGTGCCTGAACCGGCAAAACAGTCCATAACAAGATCGCCAGGGTTGGAAGAAGCTTTGATTATACGCTCAAGTAGTGCTTCGGGTTTTTGGGTAGGATAATTGTTTGCTTCAATACGTTCTTTAGAATTACTATTTAGCATGTCAACCACCCACCAATCCTTAGGTAAACTACCTTCTTTCATGTATTGTCTATATGTGCCTTCTGGATTTCTCTTTTCATCTTCTAAAGTGAGGTCACCTTGACCTGTTTTGCTTCGGATCATAAATTTTCCTTTTTTGTCTTCATATTTAAACCTTCTGGCATAGTCTTCAGGATAATTTTCATAAGTTATATTGAAAAAAATGTTATCTGTCTTCTGATAAACAAATATTGTTTCATGCTTATTTGCAAATCTTGTTTTTACTGTCTGCATAGTGCTATAACACCATATAATTTCATTCCTAAAATTATGTTCACCATAAATTTCATCCATTAAAGTTTTAACATAATGGCTCTTTTTCTCATCCAAATGCACATAAATACTTCCATCTTCACTCAATAATTCTCGCAAGAAAACTAACCGCTTCCTCAAAAACTCAAGGAATTTAGCCCCTGCAATCTTGTCCTGATAAGCCTTTTGATCCTGGCTTCCCCGGAACTCCTGCCTAGTGGCAAAGGGTGGGTCAATATACACCAGTCTTACCCCCGGCGTTCCATCGGGGTTCTTGAGTTTCCCTTCCTGCTTCATCTGCAAGAGAGTTTTGAGAACCTGAAGGTTGTCGCCAAAGATGAGCATGTTTGTCGATTGTTCGGGGACAGTCCCGATTCTACCGCCTTCGGCCAGTAAATCTGGGACAGTCCCCTTGCCGTTTCGGAAGGTCTTTACCCTCTGGAGGGGCACGGCCATAGTATCGGCAAGGATATCTTCCTCCCGCTCTTTATCAGCATAAATAAGTTCATACTCTTTCTTGGTATCAAAAAGGAGGGAATGCTTGAGTTTATTGAGGTTGCTTATAAGAGCTTCTTTATAATACTCGGGCAACGGCTTTCCTTTTTCTAAATAGCTTATGATCTTATCAATGTAATTTTCAGTTAATTCTTTCATGGAATAATATAGTTTTATCTATTCACCGTTTCCTTAAAACTCGCCCCTAACAGAAGTCTCACTTCAGATTTGCCTTTTTTGAGCCTTTTCTTGAGATTAAAGATTGAGATGCTAACCACCTTGCCTTCCTCATTTCTTTCCCACATGTCATTCCCGATATCCTTCATGAAGCCCTTCTCTTTTTCAAAGCCAATCTCAAGATAGTCTCCTCCCTTATCATACCATATCTTCATTTTTCTCAGATACTCTCACCTGTCTTTACTTTGTCGGTAAAAAATGATGTAATGATAGAGTCCTCTCCGTTTTTTATTTTCACAGCTATTAACAAATACTTTTTAGTAACCGAAGTTTTCATAAAACATATAATAAAGCAAGGCCTCTGACTCATATTTGCTTTTCTTCATTTTATCAGATTTTGATAAAGTTTTCTAATTATTCTTTTTGCTCCGCTATTTCGAGGATGTATCATTAAGTTGTTGAAGTAATAAGTGACCTTAATTAAACTAAAGTAACCGAAAATCAAATTTAAAGGACGTCGCTTCTATGGATAAAAGATGCTGCCTTAAGAGCCAACTCTATTTCTTCCCGGCTTTTTCCCACACCTGAGTAAACGATTTTCCCTGGCGTAGCCCCTATTTTTAGAACTCTTTGTAATTCCTCCCCGGTAACAATATCAAAACCAGCCCCCAGGTTAGACATAAGTTTTAGAAGAGAAAGGTTAGAATTAGCTTTCACTGAATAACACACTAAATGGTCAATATTGGCTAAGGCACGGGTGTATTCATAATAATTATGTTGAATTACACCGTAACTATAGACATATAAGGGAGTCCCAAAAACTCTAACTAACTCTTTTATCGGTATTTCTTCACAAAACAATTCATTATTAATGTATTTATATCCGTTCATAGTAAATATTTTACCTAATGAATTTAATTTCCCTAATAACTTATCTGCATAAACTATGGTAGAAAGTTTTGGGAAATTATCTGCATTTACATCTCCAATCTTGCCTCAATCTCTGACCTAAAATCTCTATAGTTCCCTTCCCTTAAGGCTTTAAAAAATAAATCGTAACTCATTGGCGAGAGAAATTTAAAATAATATCTCTGCTCTTTCTGTATTTCATTGAGCTTGTTAAAATGGTCTCTTGAATAATATAGTTTTTTCTTATTCTCTTCTCCAGTGTTTCCTTCACACACCTTATCGTCTTTAATTTCAACCACAAGGATCTCATCATTAATCTTGACGAAAAAGTCTGGGTTAAATTGCCCCTGTTTTGGATGCTCGCCTTTACGCCATGAGTAGTCAATTTTATAGAAGCCTACATCAGGAGACTTAATCCATGCATCAATATGCTTCGCATTTTCTTCTTTAACCAAGCCTTGAATAAACTTTCTCTCAGGTTTTGAAGCAGATAATGTTGCATTGAGAGGTGTTTTAAAATTATATCGATTTTCAACTTTAACCAGATCTATCAGCTCACCGTCTTCTTTCATCTCAATAAGCTCTTTGAGAATCTTTATATCTTCTGACTCTCCCAACGTCAAAGAAATTTCATCAAAAAATACTGTACTGTCATGCCTGAGAGATGCTAAACCCAAACTGTTCTTTTTTATATTGCTGGTATTGATTTTATATGGCTCTTTCGACTTTGGAATTATTCTTGGGAAAGTACTACTTTTCCTTTTGATTACTCCAAAAGCGCGCAGTGTTTTCTGACGATTTTCCTCGCTAACCATTCCTGTTTTATCATTAACTTCTTTTAAAGACTGACATATAAATTTAGATATTTTTTCTTTTGTCCATTCTTCACTATAATCAGTCCCAGCATCCATATCAAAGACATAAAGTCTATTAAAAATATCCGTAGCAACCTCTTTCACTGGATACATCCTTTGATAGATAGAATATTTCTCTTTCTCTCTTATCCCAGTGATTACTGTCTCATACTCTGTTTCTTCCGGGATGACCTCATCCTGACTTGAATAAGTTATATAACCCTTTTTAAGTAATTCAAATTTATCCTCCATTGGATATTCTTTTGTCTCTTCAAGCACTTTTTCATAATCAATCTGGTAAAGGTCAAAGTTATAATTCTCTTTTTTCTTCACAGGATAAGAATGGATTCTTTTCTCTATCTCTAATACCTCATCTACCAGATGCTTTATGCCCTTTGACCATTTATCATGATTGAAAACTGTAACGATTGGCTGAGTGCCTTTATATACTTCAGGCACTCGTAATCCCCTTCCTAATACCTGAGCGATCAGAAGTTTTGAGTTGAAAGCCCGCTCTTCATGAGGAACAATCTGAAAAACATTTTTGACATCCCAACCTTCAGAAAGCATGCTGACTGATGTAATCCATTCAATTGGGTTGCCCTTATCATCAACCCTTCTTAAATCTGGAATGTTATCCTTATGTTCGTTGGCAGAAGTAACAATTAAGACCTTCTTAGCAGCATTTTCCCTGCTAATTTTTTCTTCCTTGGAAAGAAAGTCAATCAGCTTATCAGTAAGTTGCTTGCAAGCAGAAATATTCTTTGCAACAAGAATTGTTATAGGTTTTACCTTGCGGTATTTTACATTTTTATTATCTATATGGTTTTTATAGATTTTTTGAAATTTTTCACTTTCATTGCCAGAGGAATCTTCTGCGACATAGCGAATTGACTTAACAAACTTTGACTCGATAGAGTCTCTTAAAGAAAATCGGTGAATTACATCGGTAAAATAATCATCACCGATATAGCAAGTGCCCGAAAGATTGACCATAAATTTGAAGCCATATTCTGGATCAAGTAAAAACTCCTTCCATTTTTTAAGTGCGGTATCAGAAGGGTTCATAAGATGATGTGCCTCGTCGTTTAGTACCAGTGTTCTCTCTCCTTTTCCAACAAGGCTGTCTTCTATGGCAGATTTTGTATTCATGTATGTTGCATGGATATTT
>QLTX01000071.1 GCA_018725175.1 Candidatus Psychracetigena formicireducens | reverse complement strand
TCTTTTATATCAGATACTATTCTAACCTTTTTCAGTTTCGTGTCCAGTTGGGAGGGGTCAGTCCAAAGAAGAAGAATTTTTGAAGAACAATGCATAGCTCAGGGTATTCAATTTGTCTTCGTAACTGCCCCAGACCCGTTAGCGGAAGGCAGCTTACCCGCAGCTCAGCAATTTATATTGGAAGATGTTCCCAGACAAATTGCCAAATATGGTAAAGGTACCACCTTCTTCAGTACTAACTGTGGCATGCAAGAGCCCTTGATAAAATCAATCCTACAATCAGGAGGTATATTTGTTGAACAATGCTGCCCAAGCCCCACTCATGGCTACCCTGGAGCGTTAGGAATTTCCATACCACCAGAAAAAGCTGGAGATATGACCTACATCAACGAACAAATAAAGTTAGAAATTGCCAAGCAAGGTGGAACCGGTCGTTTTGCCACCTGGCCTGCACCTGTTAGTATAATCTCCACTCTCGCCGCCGTTGATTACCTGGTAGCAGTAGCCGAAGGCAAGGCCACCCTGGGAGATCTTAATACCATCTTATCGCTATTAGAATATTATGCTGGAGTACCAGTCACTCTTGAGAAGTATAAGGCAGATGTTGGAACTATGTACTTTATAGTACTGGGTTCCATAGTTTTTTAAGAATTAATTCTTTAAGAAAGATTTTGAGGGCTAAGAGATAACTACAGTCTTAGCCCTCATTTTTTAAAAGAGGGATAAATGTTTGAGCTTAAAAGCATCTACAAAGATTTTTTTGGTGTTCAGGCTTTGAAAAATGTTACCTTAACCCTACAGGAGGGGGAAATCCTCGGGTTGGTTGGTGAAAATGGGGCTGGTAAATCGACTCTGATGAATATTCTTTTTGGTATGCCTATAATCCACGAAACAGGAGGTTACCAGGGGGAAATCCTCTTTGATGGTAAACCGGTAATAATTAAAAGCGCTAAAGAAGCTATGGACCTGGGCATAGGGATGATACACCAGGAGTTTATGTTAATCCCCGGTTTTAGTGTTGCAGAAAACATCAAATTAAATCGAGAGCCAACCAAATCTAATATTTTTTCACGATTCATAAATCAAAAGTTAGAAACCCTGGATATGGTAACTATTAGAAAAGATTCTAAAAATGTCTTACAGGAGATTGGATTGGGTATTGATGAACTATTGCCAATTATAGGTTTGCCTGTAAGGGTATAAACAGTTTGTGGAAATCGCACGGGAAGTTGATAAATCTAAAAATAACAATATTAAAGTCTTAGTATTTGATGAACCTACGGCTGTTCTAACAGAGTCAGAGGCAGGTAATTTACTAAAAATCTTAAAACAACTTACCCACAAAGGTATATCAATACTATTTATCAGCCATCGGTTAGATGAGGTTCTCCAAGTCTCTGACCGGGTGGTAGTATTACGAGATGGTGAGAAAATTGCTGAAAAGAACCAATCAGAAACAAATATAATTGAGATAGCAGAATTAATGGTTGGTAGAAAACTAAAAAGACTTGAAGTAATTACAGAGCTAAAACCCCAAATTGAAGATTCTACTATTTTAAAGATAAATAACTTGAAAGTATCTATGCCAGGAGAATATGTGAATGGCATAAACCTAGAAATTAAGAAGGGAGAAATATTTGGCCTAGGCGGATTGGCAGGACATGGAAAGGTTGGTATAGCTAACGGTATTGCCGGGTTATATTCCTCCAGCGGGGAGGTATGGTTTCAGGATAAACCATTACAGCTTAATAACCCCTATGCTTTTCTCAATACCGGTTTAGCTTTTCTTTCAGAAGACCGTAGAGGAGTGGGACTGCTCCTCAATGAACCAATCAATTTTAATATTTGTTTGACTTCGTTTTACATTAAAGGTAGGTTTACCAAAAACCTGTTGGGAATGAAAATACTAAACCAATCTGAATTAAATGACTATAGCAAAAAAATAATTTCTGATTTAGACATCAGGTGCCTTGGTCCCCACCAGTTTGTCAGAGCGCTTAGTGGAGGAAACCAGCAGAAAGTATGTATAGCACGGGCTTTAACCATGGAACCCAAACTACTTTTTGTATCTGAACCTACTCGAGGGGTGGATGTGGGAGCTAAACAGAAAATATTAGAGGTTTTAGTAAACCTTAACAGACGATTAGGAATGACCATCGTTTTTACTTCCTCAGAACTACTGGAATTAAGGTCTATCTCCGACAGGATAGGTATTGTTCACCATGGTCAAATTGCCGATATTTTACCTCCTGATGCTCCTGATGTGAAATTTGGGTTAGCCATGAGCGGCATTAAGGGGGCAGTACAGTGAAAAAAACCCTACTATCATTAATATCCACCATTGGCATTCCAAGGATCATCATAGCAGGCTTCCTCACATTTTTGCTAATTACTGCCTTCGTTTTAGGAGTGGATGTGAATAGACTTTTATCGGATTCACTGGTTAGAATTGGTAGGAACGGTCTTTTTGTCCTTGCTTTACTGCCTACCTTAAAAGCTGGAGTAGGTTTAAATTTTGGCTTATCTCTGGGAGCTATCTGTGGCTTGATAGGCCTGGTGTTGGGGTTAGAGCTGGGAATAACCGGGATAAACCATATTTTACTGGCTTTAGTAATCGGTGTACTTTTAGCGGTAATAATAGGCTATATATACGGGGTACTTTTAAATCAGACTAAAGGACAAGAAATGATGGTGGGGAATTATATAGGGTTCGCTACAGTTTCTTTAATGTGCACTTTCTGGCTTTTGGCACCTTTTAGAAATCCCACACTTGTCTGGGCAATTGGAGGAAGGGGCTTAAGAACAACCCTCGTTCTTCCAGGAGAAACCAGCCAGATAATAGATAATTTTCTATCATTTTCCTTCTTCGGTCTCAATATTCCCACAGGTACCTTTGTTTTGTTCTTCCTATCCTGCCTTCTCTTGTACTTTTTCTTCAAGACCAGGTCAGGTTTATCTATGGTAGCAGTTGGTTCCAACCCAGTATTTGCCAGGGCTTCAGGAATAAAAGAAAATACCATCAGGATTCAATCTGTGGTCTTATCTACTGTTTTAGCTGCTTTTGGTATGATAATCTTCGCTCAGAGTTTCGGGTTTGTTCAACTTTATATGGCTCCATTGATGTTACCTTTCCCAGCAATTGCCTGTATTTTAATAGGAGGTGCCTCACTTCGGAAAGCAACTTTGCTGCATGTCATCATTGGCACAGCACTATTTCAAACCCTACTAACCATTACTTTACCTGTGGTAACTCAGGTTGTAGCAATCAGTGGAGAGGCTGGGGATATAACCGAAGTATTGAGGGTTATTATCAGTAATGGCTTAATCTTATACGCTTTAACCAGGAAGGGAGGAGATTAAATATGAAAAGAATCATAGAAATAACAAAGGATAACCCAATTCCCGTACTCTTTTTGATAATTTGTTTGTTTGGGCTCTGGATTGCTGAACTACCCCTACCAATATTTATCAATGACCTTATTGCCAGATTATCGCGGAACACTTTTCTGGTTCTTTCACTCATAATCCCCATCGTAGTTGGCCTTGGCTTAAACTTTGCCCTGGTTACCGGTGCTATGGCAGGACAGATTGGAGCTATCACCGTAATTGAGTTAGGAATAAAAGGATTACAGGGATTCCTTGTAGCCTGCCTTATAGCAGTTCCCTTAGCTATTATTTTTGGCTACCTCCTGGGTAAACTATTTAATATTGCGAAAGGAAGAGAGATGATAACAGGATTTATAACAGGTTTCTTTGCTAATGGAGTTTATCAATTTATCTTTCTCTTCCTTATTGGAACAGCTCTCATTCCTTTTAAAGATAAAACTATCTTATTGCCTCAAGGTTGGGGGATAAGAAGTGTTGTTGACTTATTTAATATCCAATATGCAATTGATTCTATTCTGATATTTAGAATACCTGTAGGAAGATACCTTCTTAGTGTTCCTTTATCCACCTTTATAATAATCTTCATTCTCTGCCTGGCTATAAATTATTTTCTAAAAACAAAACTGGGACAGGAATTCAAAGCTATTGGTCAAGAGCCTCATGTATCTTTAGTTTATGGGATAAATGTTGACAAAAACAGGATATTGGCAACTATTATTTCTATAGCTCTGGCTGCAATTGGTCAACTTATTTTCTTACAGAATTTAGGAACAGTAAACACCTACGCCAGTCATGAGCAGGTTGCCCTTTTTTCTATAGCTGCTCTTCTGGTTGGTGGAGCTACAGTTAAAAAAGCAACTGTTTCTAATGCTTTACTGGGAGTTTTACTTTTTCACTCCATCTTTATAATTTCACCCCAGGCAGGTCAAAAACTGTTCGGTCAACCCCAGGTTGGCGAATATTTCAGGGTATTTGTAGCTTATGGCGTGATTGCCTTCTCCTTAGCTACGCACACTTTTCAAGAAAGGGTTGCTAAAAAATAACTATTAAGACAGGTGGAATTAGTAAAGAATATAATTAAAATCTGGTTATAAAAACTGGTAGAACTATTGGTTTGGTTGCAAAAATATGATTCTTAACCAGTGCTTTCTTTAAGAGGTAAGAAAGCTTCTAACTTACTTATAAAATCCTCATATCCGGTAAAGTAAATAGTGTTATAACCAACATTATTGGCTCTTAAAATATGGTAGCTATTGTCATCTATAAAAAGGATTTCTTCGGGTATCAGGTTCAAATATTCGCAAACATCAGTAAACAACGAAGGATTGCTTTTGGATTTACCTAACTTGAAAGAATTAAAAATGTAATCAAAATACTGATAAAACTGATGGCTATTGTTTATTTCATCCAACCAGTTGGTCTGGTCACTTAAAATGCCGGTCGTTAGGCCCTTACTTTTTATTAATTCCACTATTTTAAGCATGTTTAATCTAATAGTAAACCTACTTAATATTTCTACACGCAGGTTAACGTCGCTTCCCACAACCCTTGTAGCTACTCTTATTGATTCCCAGAAGTCCTGTTCTCCACATTTCCCCGTAAGATACCCTGTGCTATTAATAAGGTCAACAACCTGAAAAAAGAAAGTAGTGGCATCTAAATTATTTTTCCGGGCAATAGCTTCTAACCCCTCACGAAAACCCTCTTCAGCAATTACTCCACCAAAATCAAATAAAACAGCTTTAATCATCTTCGTCCTTTCCATTAGTTATACTATTTAATTATAGCATTCTGGTATAAAAATTCTATTTAAGGATAAACCAACTATATAAAAATATGGTATTCTTATAGGTCTGAACGAGAATAAATTATTATTTTTAATTGAGTATAAAAGCTTTTCAGGCTAATAAAATTAATGGAGGATAGATAAATGCAAGAGAAAATAAAAGAAATTTTAGAACAGATAAGGCCGCTTCTTAAAGCAGATGGTGGCGATATGGAGTTAGTAGAAATTACCGAAGATCAAACTGTAAAAGTAAGATTAACCGGAGCTTGCGGTCATTGCCCAATGTCCACTATGACTTTGAAAATGGGTATTGAAAAAACTCTTAGAGAGAAGGTTTCGTCTGATATAAAGGTAGTAGCAGTTTAAATTATTTAAAATTTATCTATTTGGTTATTCGATTATCTGGTGGGATAGTTCTTTTTCAAACACTTGATAATTATTTTCACCAAACAAGCAGAATATTACTTTTTTGATTTTGGTTATTCCCTTTAGATAATCTATAGCAGTTTTTATCATTATTTCGGCTCCTTGTTTGATGGGAAACCCGTATATACCGCAACTAACAGCCGGGAAAGCTATGCTGGATAGACAGTACTTCTCAGCTGTTTTTAAGGAATTTTGAATAGCTTTAGCTAATTTTTCATCCTCATTACCTTCACCCATCTGCGGTCCAACAGTATGAATTACATAGCGGGCTTTTAAATCGCCAGCCCCAGTTATAACCGCTTCTCCCACTGGACAATAACCTATTTGGTTTGATTCGGTTTGAATTACCATTCCACCCTTTCTTACGATAGCTCCTGCTACTCCTCCACCATGCTGTAAATGAACATTAGCAGCATTAACTATAGCTTCGGTATTCATTTCGGTCAGATCGCCTTCTATAATTTCTATTTCAGATTGATTGACCATTCTTTTCATCTATTACTTCCTGAAGAGATATAAAAATAAATTAATTACTATGGTAAGAATTATACTTACCAGAAGACCTGAGGCTAAGGGAAAATAAAAGCGGTAGTTTTCTTTTTCTATTAGAATATCTCCTGGAAGCCTTCCTAAAAAGGATAATTTTCCACCGAGAAATAAATATATACCTAAAAAGAGCGCGATGCTTCCTAATATAATTAGTACTTTACCAATCTCTTTCAATAACCAGGCTCCTTATTCTCTTATTACCAAAAAAATACGGCATTTATTATATTATATAATTAACCTTATCTTAAAGGGATAAATCCCATCACCTAAATAGTCGATCCGAGGTATGAAATTGTGTTGCAGTCTCATCCCTACCATAATCACTGCAAGGCTCCTTCGTGAGCCGTCGCAGTCTAATTTTTTCTCGTTTGTCTTTGATTATATGAAAGCACCTTAGAACAACCGACAGTTTATACTGTTAGTAAGAATAAGGAGGTACTACCATATGAAACAGTATTATGGGTGTGATGCTCATAAAAGCTATTCCCTGTTTGCCGGTATTAACCGAAGTTCAACAGCAATATTCGTAAACCATAGATATAATCTAACTTTATTTTTTAAGTTTGTCATT
>QLTX01000070.1 GCA_018725175.1 Candidatus Psychracetigena formicireducens | reverse complement strand
GCACCTATTGGAGATTTGTAAAGAGGTGCTGGCTCGCGATGACTTCATTTTTGTCTCTGCGAGGGACAAAGTCCCGAAGCAGTCTCATCTTTTACCCTTTAGTCATTGCGAGCCCTGATTTTCATCAGGATAAACTCCGCGAAGCAATCTCGTCTTTTGACCCTATGGGAAAAACATGAGATTACCACGCCTGCCTTCGGCAAGCTCGTAACGACTTCTTTGTTTGTCTTTACGAACCCTGATTTTCATCAGGATTAACTCCCTGAAGCAATCTTATCTTTTTGTGATTTTTAATCCTCTCCTAAGCAGAGGGAGAGGGCAGGGTGAGGGGGGAGAAGTGTTACCTATGTTCCCAGTTGTACACGAAGAATCCCACCTCCTTTAGGGGGTGGGATTCTAGAGGGTGTGAGGATATCAGCCTCGTCCTCGTTGTCCTTTTCTTAAGGATCTTTCCTGTCGTCTTCTCTTTCTTAAGGAACTTCCTTGTCGTCTTCTTTTTCTTTAGGATCTTTAGGAACTTCCTTGTCGTCTTCTTTTTCTTTAGGATCTTTAGGAACTTCCTTGTCGTCGTCTATTTCTTTAGGATCTTTAGGATCTTCCTTGTCGTCTTCTCTTTCTTTAGGAAGTTCCAGCAGGTCATCCAGTGTCTCCAATGTGGGGTCGGCTTTGAGGGCCGCCTCCAATTTGGCCATGGCCTCAGATTCACTTAGTCCTCCTTCCGTTAGGTCAATCAGGGCTGCTGTGATGGTAGTTAATTCTTCTAGGCTGGGGTCAGCCTTGAAAGCCGTCTCGAGGGTCGCCAGCGCTGTGCTTCCGGTAACGACAGCCTCATGCATGTCGATGAAGGCTGCTGTGATAGTGGTTACTTCTTTAAGAAATACTTCTTGTTTAACGCCCCTGTCTTTATGCAGGGTAAGTATGGCCAGGCTGTCGCCCAAAGTCACTCCCGCTTCATGTAGGTCAATCATGGCGGCCGTGATGGTAGTTAATTCCTCTAAGCTGGGGTCGGCACGGAGCGCTCCTTTCAGAACTGATATTGCGCCGTCTTCAGCCATCCCTGCTTCAATCATATCGATATAACTGGCGGCAAGAGAGCTGAATTCGTCCAAAAAGAGCTCCTTTTCAATGCCCAACTCTTTTTGTAAAGCAATGATGCGGGTGATGCTCTCCATAGAGATCCCTGCTTTGATCAGGCCAACATAATCCGCAGGTGTCAGACCGAGTTCAGCGGCAGCATTATACAATTCCGCGCTCAACACAAAACTTTCGACTTCGGTTTGCAGGTCGAGCTCTTCCAACCGGTTGGCAATGACCTGCTCTGCCGCAGCGGACAGAGAAGACAGGTTTTCTTCGCTCATGCCGGGAGCCGGATGCAGGGCCACTACTATTGTTCTTTCCGGGACAAGGAATCCTGCGGCATGCAGGCGGTCGGTAATTTTCTGTATGGCCTCAGCCATTTTTTGGTTTTTCACATCTAACCCAGCCAGTAAAGTTTTGCCTGCTTCGTCTAAACCTTCAACTCTGATGACCGCATTATTGTTGTTAAGGGATAGCTTTACCGCCGGGTTAACCTGTAGGGTAAGGTAGGCGACAGCTCGGGGAGCGGCGAAGAAAACTTGGAAGGCCACAAGAGCAAGAGCTAATAGGACCACCGGGACTACAATTTTATACTTGTTTTTCACAACTATTACCTCCAATATTTTTTTGAGGGTTGGTAGAAAAGCGCCGCCACTTCTTTTGGTCAAATGCCCGTAAGCAAGCAGGGCCATCTTCAATTGCTGCTTGTGAGCAGGCATTTCAACCTGCGGATATTCCAGGTTTTCCAGCCTGGTTAGAGATTCATCCTTTTTGTTGTGCATGTGCATATTCATATTCATTAACCCTCTATCCTTTATAATGTTGTTCTTGGAAAAAGGTTGCACTATTCGGATCCGCCAATAAGATTTTTTTTAGTTTCTCGATCCCTCGGTGGAGCAGTGATTTAACAGTTCCCTCAGGTTTACCTGTAATTTCCACAATCTCTTTAAGCTGTTTTCCAGCAAAAAACCGCAGGGCTATTACCTCTTGATATTTCAGCGGAAGTTGGCTGATTTTTTCCCGGCAGAGCAAAAAAGCCTGCTGTTTTTGCAGGGCCTCCTGGGCGGCGAGCAATTCTTCCTCCAATTCCCGGGGTGATACCGGCTGAAAGCCTTTTTCCCGTAAATCGTCCAGAGAAACCACCCTATAAAAACCCTTGCGGAAATAACCGTTTATCTCATTACTGGCGATTTTATAAAGCCAGGCTGAAAAAGAAATGTTCCGCCACCGAAAACTCCGGATATTTTTCAAGGCTTTAAAAAAAGTCTCGGCGGTTATATCCAGGGCTGTTTCCACATTGCCTGTGCGGCGCAGGGCATAGTTTAAAATAAGATCATAATATTTTTCATAGAGCTGGACAAAGGCGGCAGGGTCGTGCTTTGCTTGTTCAACCAGCTTTTCTTCGTCAATCAGTAACATTTTTTGCCTGTACCTCCAATTTACAAAATGTCGTGATATCCCACTTTTTTCAAGATAATTTTGCCCTCACCAGCTCACCTCCACAAGATGCGGATTTTCATATTGGCACTGCTTTCCCTCACACCGGGGATGCTCTATTATCTCACCTAATATTCGTCTTGTATTAGATTTATTACTTCATTAATAAATATATTATAGCAAACCCTTAGATTTTGCTTTAGATTTATTATCAATCATAGACCTCCTCCTTATGGTTTTTTGAGTTGGTTAGGTTTAACTGTAATAGTTCGAAGTACCGCCATATAGGCCAGGATCCTAAGGGAACCTTTAATGCTTAAGGTGCATACACTTCTTAATACCCCTGAGGGTAGAGTTAAATACCTGCCAGCGTGCAACTGCAACGCACAGGCAGGCAACCAACATAAACAAATAGTTGAACCTGTGTTCGGGGATCTAAAACACAACCAGGATTTAGGACAGCCTCGCTGAGTTTAGGGTGACAGGAGGGGAAACATGGGATCACCACGACTTTTCTAAGAAATCTGGCGATGACATCACCTTTACCTACCCCACATACAACTACCTAAGAAAGCGATGAGTGTAAGAGTAAATAGATTTTCATTAAGAAGTGTTAAAAACACCTTTTGGGGATAGGTTATTTTTGATGAAGGTCAATGCTTGACAAATAGGGGGGGGGAGATGATATATTAATGCAAAATGTTGGTAAGGAGGTGAGGAAGAACTTAGATAATGGGTGAATGGCAAGATAAAAAACAAGAAAGAAGGTGATGGAAGCCTAAGAGATTGTGTGAGCAACAAGGATAGTTAAAAAATATTATATAATTAAAAGGAGAAATAACCATGAGAAGAAATATTAAACTAAGTTTATCATCATTATTAATATTGATAGTTTCTTTTATTCTTATTTACTATACAACTTCTGCCTTTACAACTTCTTCTAAAAACCGATCTATAACTTACTTCACAGATATTAATGGTCAACCACAACCTTTAACCAAAGAAGTAAGAGAAAAAAACGCCAAACTTAACCAGGCGATTGATAAACTTGTTCCTTTATACTTAAATCTTTCTGAAGCAGGAGTGACTCTGGCAGGGTTTTATGTAGATGTAGTAGTTGGAATCCTTAAGGTGGGACTTACCGAGATAAGTGAAGAATATACCAAACCCATCAGAGAAGTGATAGGAGACATGTAAAAATAGAGTTTTATCAAACAAACTTCTCTTTAAACGAGTTAAAAGATGTTAAGTATGATTTGATAGAGAATATAAATGAACTAAACCATAAAAATATACCAATTAACTCAATTGGTATTGACGAAATAAACAATGTGGTGACTGTTGGTTTAGAAGAGCTAAAAACAGAATATATTGAAACCATTAAGGAACTGGTAAAAAATAAAGCTCCTGAGATAACCAAAAAAGGAAACCCCCTATCATTCCATCGTGCCTCAAAATTAACTAGACTTTCTAGAACATCTTGGCACCCCAATCTATTTGGGGGCATTAGGATAAGTAGATATCTAGGAAGTGGCTTTTCAGAAGGTAGCACTTTAGGCTTCTCCGCTAGATTATGGGACGGAACTAGAGGCTTTATAATGACTGGCCATACAGGAGGTGTGGGTACGATTATATATCAACCTATCCCCACCTGGTTTGGCCTGGGGAATAGAGTTGGAACAATTGATCTAAACCCTCCCTTAAATAATAGATTCAGTGATGCAGCATTTGTTGGTAACCCTACCCGCCCTGTAATTAACACTATCTGGCCCAATCGTACTATCATGGGCTGGAGGGCATCCTGGGATACCCCACCAGGAACTTTTGTTGATATGGAAGGAATGATTACAGGACACAGTTGGGGAATAATTGTTGCGAGATGGTATACTCATACCGACACGCAGGGAACATTATTGGAGCAGGTGGCAGCAGCGCTTCATCCTATCCCAACGTTTGGAGACAGTGGAGCTCCTATTTTTAGCTGGGAAAGCGACCCTAATCGGGTAAGAGTATGCGGTGTAGTTGTTGCAATAAATCATACTGCTTTTCCTAACCATGGCACAGTAACCATATACAGCCCGGTAGATGGTATCCAGCGTGATTTAACCTTAATTTGGGGTCCTCCATAAAGGAGAGGAAGATGAGGGTTAAAACTAAACTTCTAATAGCCCTAACTGTAGTAATAACCATCGGGATTGGTTATTTTATTTATAAACTTGTAGTTAGTGAACACTTCAGGGCAGTGACTGAGGTAAGGCTTTCTTTATTATTTCAAAGAAAAACGCTTGAGCCACCCCTATTTGAACTAGTCCTGGAAATACCTAAAAGCCACTTTAAAGTAAGAGAAGAGATACCTGTTAAACTATACTTAGTTAACAAAAGTAATTATCCTATTACCATAGTTCATTCAATTAGCTTTCCTCAATTTTTGATTTATGATGAAGCTAATAAACCAATATTTGGTGGTTTAACCCGTTTATTTGAAAGATTTCCAGTTTTAAGACCTGGTCAACCCTATTATGGTTATGGTAGGCGAGCACCTTTACCCCAAAAACCCCAAGTGGTGCACTTTTGGCGGGTGAATGATAGCCTTAAGATAGCTAATTTGTATGATGGTTTTGGAATAATTGCTCTTAAACCTGGTGTTTATACCTTAAAAGCAATTGCTGAATTTGAAATACTGGATATGAAAAGATATACAAATCTAATAAGTGGTGGTAGCAACATAGACGGAAGAAGAGTTATAGGAAAGAAGGAACTTTTCACTCAACCATTTAGGGTTTATATTGAATAATACCGAATAGTAGAAATAGGGGTCAATTCTATTTATTTATAAGAGTATTTAAAATAGAGTTGACCCCAATTTCGTAGTCCAGTGTTACCTACCTGCCTGTGGCAGGCAGGCGTGACCAGCCAGCACAAATATTTGACAACCCCAGGTTCCTGGGTTATAATTTGCCTATGAATACAGGGATAACTTTAAGAAGGGGTGTATCTGGTAGGATAACAGTCGCCTTCCATTACCATCATCAGTTTGTTGAGAAGGTCAAGACCATCCCGAGCCACAGATGGCATCCAGAAGAAAAATACAATTTTGGAGCAAAATGGCACTCGGTGCTATTATAATATAAGTTAGGAGAAATTCGGCTCGGCAGAGGAATAAAAATATGAATTCCAAAACTATATGTGTGAATATGGAAAACAGCATGAAATTAGATATAGGATTTAAAAAAACTTGCAGTTGTCCAGATAACCATATTAACTGTCTTGATGCAAAAGAATGGATAAAAGGTCAGGTTGCAATTTGGGAACTGTATTATGAAAAGAGAGATATTAGGGATAAAGATATACATCCTGCTGTATTTCCAATCGCTTTACCTAAAAAGTGTATGGAACTTTTTACACATAAGGGTGAATTGGTTCTTGATCCTTTCGTAGGTATTGGAACTACTCTTGTAGCAGCGAGAGACTTAAAGAGAAATGCTGTAGGATTTGACCTTAATAACAAATACATTGACTTTACCAATAAAAGATTTAATCAGGCACAGTTAGACTTTGGAGAGAATACAAAACAAATAGCAATTTGCGATGATGCAATTAATATCCCCAAATATCTTGCTGAAGAAACTGTTTCTTTATCCGTTACTTCACCTCCTTATGCTAATATGCTAAATCATGAAAGATTAAATAAGAGTCTTCGTAGTGACCTTCGTACGAATAAACACTTCAAAAAGATTCAGCAATATTCAGATAATCCTCGGGACTTTGGAACAATGAGGCTTAAAGAATATATAGTCGCACTTACCCAAGTTTATAAGGGAATACTACCACTTTTAAAGCCAAAGGCTCATTGTGTGATTAATATTAACGATTTATGGGAAGATAACCGCAGGTATCCTACGCATAGTTATATTATAGAAGCTATGGAAAAGGTAGGCTATGAACTCAGAAATATAATTATCTGGGACAAAAGAAATTTAGTAAACAAAGTAGGTATTTTCGGATGGCCAAGCAATTACATCACCCTTAGCACTACTTTTGAATACATACTTGATTTTTGGAGGAAACCATAATGAACTTTCGCGAATTGATAAATAAATTAAAAAGCATAAAAGAAATGGGTTATGTCAAAACTCGCAGAGCTGGAAATACGGGTATAGGAAAAACAATAGAAGACCTCTTA
The DNA here is from genome assembly GCA_018725175.1 of Candidatus Psychracetigena formicireducens. Lineage (GTDB taxonomy): Bacteria > Coprothermobacterota > HKB111 > HKB111 > HKB111 > Lithacetigena > Lithacetigena formicireducens. The sequence goes on along the minus strand of QLTX01000070.1, from coordinate 90 downwards.
GGAATTAACGAAAATAATGTACCCGGTCCAAATGCTGCAATGATTGAATTAAAATGGAATGACCCCCATCCTTTAGACACAAAGTACCTC
>QLTX01000007.1 GCA_018725175.1 Candidatus Psychracetigena formicireducens | reverse complement strand
TTCGGTTCGCCATCCGTGAAGGTGGCCGTACCGTGGGAGCAGGTGTGGTTACCAAGATTTTGGAGTAAGGTAGGTTGATTTAAGTGGGATATAAACAAAAAATGAGGATTAAGCTTCGCTCCTATGACCATCAAATACTGGACTATGCTACTAAACAGATAGTTGAAACTGCTAAAAGCCGGGGCGCAACTGTTTCTGGACCAACTCCTCTGCCTACAGATAGGAAACTATACTGTGTGCTTAGATCGCCTCATGTGGATAAAGATTCTCGGGAGCATTTTGAAATGAGAATTCACAAGAGGTTGATTGAAATTCTGGATCCAACTCCAGAGGTGATTCAAGCTTTGACAAATTTGTTATTACCTGCTGGAGTGGATATCCTGGTAAGGTTGTAGGGAGTGTAATATGAAAAGTATTCTTGGAAGAAAGATAGGGATGACCCAATATTTTACTTCTTCCGGTTTGGCGATGGGAGCAACCATTGTTTCAGTTGGTCCATGTTATGTAATTAGAAAACAAGAAAAGGGATTGGAAGTTGGTTTTGAAGTGGTTCATGCAGATAAACTTAATAAACCCAAACTTGGAGTAATGAATAAACACAATCTTCCGCCCTTAAGAATTGTTAAAACCCTGGAGGTAAATCCAGAACCATATGTTACCGGGGATATTATCACTGTAGAGATTTTTAATGAAGGCGAAGGAGTTGATATCACCAGCATTTCCAAAGGAAGAGGCTTCACTGGAGCTATGAAAAGATGGAACTTTAAGGGTGGTAACCGAACTCATGGAGCTACTCAATGGCATAGAAGGGTTGGAGCTATAGGGCAAAGATCAACGCCAGGTAAAGTTTTCAAAGGGAAAAAGATGCCCGGTCATTATGGAGCAAGTAAAGTAACTGTAAAAAACCTAACTATTTTAAAACTGTTTCCTGAGAAGAACCTGATGTTAGTAAAAGGTAGCGTTCCAGGTGCTAATGGTAACCTGGTAATTGTGAGGTACTCTCATGAAAATTAAGGTCTTAAATCTAATAGAAAACAGTGAAACTGAACTTGAGGTAGAAGGATGGGATTTTCCTGTATCAGGATTGAAAGGTGCCCATGAGGTAGTAAAATCTATTGAAGCTAATAGCCGGCAAGGCACTTTAGCTACTAAAAGTCGCGGTGATGTGACTGGAGGCGGAAAAAAACCCTGGGCACAAAAACATACCGGTAGAGCCAGACATAGTACTATCAGATCTCCTTTATGGCGTAAGGGTGGACACACTTTTGCTCTTGTACCTAAGGAGTATTCTCTTAAAGTTAATTCCAAGCAAAAAAAGAAAGTTATGGTTGAGGTTATTGGATATAAAGCTCAAAATGGGTTTATATTCCTGTTAGAAGGATTTTATTTAGAAAAACCTTCAACTAAGAAAGCTCAGGAAATTCTTTTAAAGCTTGCCATAAATGGAAACAAATCTCTGATGGTAACCCTCGGGTCTAACGAATTATTATATAAGTCTTTTAGAAACATTCCTGAAGTGAAAGTAACTACTCTAGAGGAGTTAAATATTCGGGATTTCTTAGCAGCCAAGTATATTGTTATGGAAACAGAAGCTTTTAAAACATTAATTGGAAGGAGTAAAAAATGGATACCCTAAGAGTGTTGGTAAAACCAATATTGACCGAGAAGAGCCTATTGATGGCTAAAGAACAAAATATTTACTCCTTTTTAGTAAACACTAAAGCTAATAAGACTCAGATTAAGGAAGCGGTATGGCACGCATTTAAAGTTAATGCCGAGCGAGTGAATGTTCTTCAATTGGTTAGAAGAAAGACAAGGTATGGAAAATTTGAAGGCTTAAGGCCAGCAAGAAAAAAGGCTTATGTAAAAATTAGAAGCGGTCAGAAAATTCCTATTTTTGAAACAGGATAATAAAGGGAGATAAGCATGGCTGTAAAAACTTATAATCCAACAACCCCTGGAAGAAGGCATATGACCAAAAAGGATCACTCTTTTTTAACTGATAAAGAACCAGAAAACAGCCTGACCTATTTCAGGCATCGGTCTAAGGGTAGAGACAATCAGGGGACAATCTCCTCTCGTCACAGGGGTGGAGGAGCAAAAAGGTTATATAGAAAGATTGATTTTAACAGGAAAAAAGACGGGGTAAAGGCTGTAGTCAACAGTATAGAGTATGATCCCAATAGATCAGCTTATCTGGCTCTAATTCAATACGAAGATGGAGAGAAAGCATATATCCTTTATCCAGAGGGATTGACCATAGGTAGCACAGTTGAGTCGGGTCTAAAAGTGGAAGCAAAAATCGGTAATACTGCTATATTAAGAAATTTACCGCAGGGTACTTTTATTCATAATCTGGAGTTAACTCCCCAGCGTGGAGGCGTTTTGGTACGGGCAGCAGGAACCGCAGCGCAACTTCTGGACAAAGAGGGAGAATATGCAATTATTAGGCTTCCTTCAAAAGAAATGCGCAAAGTTCACTTAGATTGCCGTGCTACGGTGGGGATTTTAGGAAATGCCGAACATGCCAATATTTCTCTCGGTAACGCTGGAAGAAGCCGACATCTTGGCAGAAGACCTCATGTTCGCGGAAAAGCAATGAATCCAGTTGATCATCCTCATGGTGGTGGCGAAGGTAAAGCCGGTATAGGAATGGCTTCTCCTAAGTCTCCCTGGGGAAAACCTACCAGAGGATATAAAACGAGGAGAGGAAAGAGACCCTCAGATAGATTTATATTAAAAAGGAGGGGTAAATAAATTTGGCTGAGAAAGAAATTTTTGTGGAACCCAAATTATTAAAAAGGATCACCAACATGAACGAGAAGGGTGAGAAATTTTTAATCAAAACCTGGTCTCGTAGATCGTCTGTTATTCAGGAAATGGTAGGCCATACCATTGCTGTCTATAATGGGAGAATCCATGTCCCTGTATATGTTACCAGAGATATGACCGGGCATAAATTAGGAGAATTTGCTCCTACCAGGACCTTTAGAGGTCACGGCTCTAAAAGTAAAGAGCGATCAAAGGCTCAAAAATAAGGAGTTATTATGGTTGAAGTATTAGCGCAACACAAATTCGCCCTTATATCGCCCCAGAAAGCTAGGCGGGTGATAGATTTGATTAGAGGGAAAAAAGCTGTTGAATCACTGGCTATACTGCAAGCGCTTCCCCAGTACAAAGGATCCAGGCTTATTTATAAAGTTCTTCAATCTGCAGTGGCTAATGCTACTCATAATTATGGTTTAGATAAAGATAAACTTCTAATAGCTAAAGCGTTTATTGATGAAGGCCCAAGGGCTAAAAGGATTTTACCGAGAGCATTTGGTAGAGCTCATGTAATATTAAAAAGACACAGCCACATTTCAGTGGTAGTTAAAGAAAAAGATTAGGGAGGTATTTATTTGGGACAGAAAGTACATCCCACGGGATTTCGTATAGGTTTGTCAATTGAGTGGAGAAATAGATGGTTTGCTGAAGGTAAACTCTTTAGTGAATATCTTAAAGAAGATTACAGAATCAGAAAATTGGTAAAAGAAAAGTTTTATCAAGGTGGTATTTCCTTAATTGAAATTGAGAGAATGGGTAATAGAGTGAAAGTAATAATACATACTGCCAGACCAGGGATGATAATCGGCAGGCATGGGGCTATTACGGAAGAGCTAAGAAATCAGCTCGAAAAGATCACTCAAAAACAGGTGAGTATTTCTATTGAAGAACAAAAAGAACCTTCTCTTAATGCCCAGTTAATTGCTGAAAATGTAGCCTCTCAGATAGAAAAAAGAGTATCTCATAAAAGAGCAATGAAGCAAGCAATTTTTAGGGCTATCAAGAGTGGAGCAAAAGGAATAAAAATCTCCTGTAGTGGTAGATTAGGTGGAGCTGAAATTGCCCGTACTGAATGGTATAGAGAAGGACGTGTCCCTCTTCATACCATAAGAGCAGATATTGATTATGGTAGTACTGAGGCTTTAATAAAATTTGGTCGTATCGGAATCAAGGTCTGGGTCTTTTCCAAAATGAAAGACAATGTAGATATTGGAAGCAAGAGGAGAGTGATGGCCAGTGCTGATGCCAGAACGGGTAAAATTTAGAAAACAACACAGAGGAAGAATGAGCGGATATGCCAAGAGAGGATCTACACTTGCTTTTGGAGAATTTGGTCTTAAAGCACTTGAACCTTCCTGGATTACAGCTCAACAAATTGAAGCGGTCAGAATCACGCTCGTCCGCTATTTAAAAAAAGGTGGAAAAATGTGGATTAGAATTTTCCCTGACAAACCAGTAACTAAAAAACCTCTGGAGGTTAGAATGGGTGGGGGAAAAGCTGAACCATCATTCTGGGTTGCTGTAGTTAAGACCGGTAGAATTATGTTTGAATTGAGCGGTATCCCCGAACTGGAAGCACGAGATGCTTTCAGGATTGCGACTCAAAAATTGCCCATCTCTACTCAAGTTGTGGTTAAGGAAACGAATACAAGTGAGGTTAATAATGAAACCGCAAGAACTTAGAGAGTTAAGCAAAGATGAATTGGATAGACGCATGAATGACCTTAAACAGGAGTTATTCGGCTTAAGATTTCAGGTAGCTGTAAATAAACTAAAAAATGTCTCTCGAATTAGAGAAGTTAGAAAAGAGATCGCTCGATTACTAACAATTGCTCATGAGAAGTCTTTTGAGGTGCCTTATGTCTAAAAAAGAATTTATTGGAAAGATTATAAGCAATAAAATGAATAAAACCAGAATCGTGGAAGTAGTTCATGTTTTTAGACACCCTCTTTATCGTAAGGTTGTACATAAGAAACATAAATATTATGCTCATGATGAAGATAATAGTTCTCATGAAGGCGATACTGTTAAGATAGTTGAGTTTAGGCCTTTGAGTAAAACTAAAAGGTGGCAGGTCTTAGAAATAGTTAAGACTGCTGAAAGCTTCGGAGGCTAATATGATCAGACCATACAGTAGATTGACAGTTGCTGATAATACTGGAGCTAAGATAATATCTGTGATTAGAGTACTCGGAGGGTCTAATAGGAGGTCCTGTTCTGTGGGAGACTTAATTGTTGCCACAGTTAAAGTAGCCAGCCCTGGGGGCATGGTTAGTAAGGGTGATGTAGTGAAAGCTGTGGTGGTTAGGACCAGGAAAGAGGTGGGAAGACCAGACGGTTCTTATGTAAGATTTGATGATAACGCAGCCGTGATTTTAAACGATACTGGTGATCCGAGGGGTACCAGAATATTTGGTCCGGTTGCCAGGGAATTAAGAGAAAAAAAATATATGAAAATTATTTCTCTTGCACCGGAAGTTGTTTAGGAGGTGCTGGCTTGCGTATAAAGAAAGATGATTTAGTAATCGTATTATCAGGAAGTGATAAAGGAAAGAAAGGAAAAGTACTTAGAGTAATACCTGATGAAGGTAAAGTTGTAGTTCAAAATGTAAGTGTAGCTAAGAGACATACTCGTCCAAGCAAGACTAAGAAGGGCGGTATAGTCAGTCAAGAAAGTCCAATTTTTGCAGAGAAAGTTATGATATATTGTCCAGATTGCAAAGAAGCGGTTAAGATGAAAACTAAAATCCTGGATAATAATGAAAGGATCAGAGTATGTGCCAGGTGCGGCGAGGAGCTGGACAAGAAATAAGGAGGAATTATGAGCGAATTACTTGATAAATATAGAAATAAAGTGGTTCCACAGATGATGGCAAAATTTGGCTATACTAATATCCTGGCAGTTCCAAAACTGGTAAAGATTACCCTGAACCGTGGTATTGGTGAAGCAAAATCAGATAGTAAAATTCTTGATCAGACTGTGGAAGAAATAAAGATTATAGCTAATCAAAAACCTGTAGTTAGGAGGGCAAAAAAATCTATCGCCAGTTTTAAACTAAGAAAAGGTATGCCTATTGGTTGTATGGTGACCCTAAGGGGAGAGAAAATGTATGAGTTTGTTGATAAGTTGATTAATATTGCTCTCCCGAGAATTAGAGATTTCAAGGGTCTATCCACCAGGTCATTTGATGGTAGGGGCAACTTTAACACCGGTATCACTGAGCAGTTAATATTTCCGGAAATACCCTACGAGAAAGTTAGTAAAATTATGGGAATGAATATTTCTGTAACTACTACAGCTAAGACTGATGAAGAAGGAAAAGCTCTTCTTGAATTTATGGGTTTTCCCTTTATTCCAAGGTAAGGAGGTTCCCTAATTGGCTAAAAAATCATTGATAATCAAATCTAAAAAAACACCCAAGTTTAAAGTAAAGGCCTACCACCGGTGTGGGATTTGCGGGAGACCGAGGGCTTTTCTAAGAGACTTTGGTATTTGTAGACTATGTTTTCGGAAAATGGCACTTGAGGGATACATCCCTGGAGTGAAAAAAGCAAGCTGGTAAAGCAAGGAGAATGAATTAATTATGATGTACGATCCTATTGCTGATATGCTTACCCGAATAAGGAATGCTAATCGAGAATTTAAGGAGTTTGTGGATATACCTTTTTCCACAGAAAAGAATTCGGTGGCTAAAGTTCTTTTTTCCGAAGGATATATAGTAAAGTATGAAACTATAGAGCTTGGAATAAAGAAAGTATTAAGGGTGTATCTTAAGTATGGCGCAGGCAGAGAGCGGATCATCAGTGATCTGAAAAGAATCAGCAAACCTGGTGTTCGTTTCTATGTAAAGAATAACAAAGTACCTAAAGTACTCAACGGATTAGGTATTGCAGTAATATCTACCTCTCAAGGTGTCATGAGTGATAGAGAAGCCCGCAAGCTTAAAATAGGCGGAGAAGTTGTTGCTTATATCTGGTAGAAGTAGGAGGTTTAAGGTTGTCTCGTTTAGCAAAAAAGCCAATTGAGTTACCACCTGATGTTTATGTTAATTTGAACTTAAGCTCTATTGAAATTAAAGGTCAACTTGGTTCTATTAATCATGATTTACCTTCAGCAGTATCAATTAGAACTGAAGGAAACCAGATTTGGGTGGATAGAATGTCGGAAGATAAAAGTATCCGAGCTTATCAAGGGCTAATTTGGGCTCTGGTAAGAAATGCTGTTTATGGTGTTAGTACAGGTTTTTCCAGGAGGCTTTTTATAAGTGGAGTGGGATATCGGGCTCTTAAGGAGAACAATAATCTAGTTTTACAGGTAGGTTTTTCCAAACCGGTGGTTATTGAACCTCCCCAGGGCATAGTTATAGAAGTTGAAAAAGCTGATGTGGTTGTAGTAAAAGGAATCAACAAAGAACTTGTAGGTTTAGTAGCCTCTCAAATCAGATCCATCAGGCCTCCCGAACCCTATAAAGGCAAAGGGATTCGCTATGAAGGTGAAGTTGTGAGAAGAAAAGCTGGAAAAGCCATAGGAAAGGCTAAGAAATAGGAGGAGTTAGGGTGAAAAAAAGTATTTCAAGGTCCGTTTCACGCAAAATCAGGCACCTGAGGTTAAGAAAGAAAATATCTGGGAATATTGAAAAGCCTCGTGTCGCTGTTTTTAAAAGTGTGAAGCATATTTATGCTCAGGCAATTGATGATGGTAAAAGAAAAACCCTGGCTTTTGCTTCTTCTATTGACAGGGAGTTAAAAGAAAAAGTAGTCAATTCAAGTAAAACCGAAGAAGCTATTCTCGTGGGCAAGTTACTTGCCAGGCGACTTCTTGAGCTACAGGTAAACACAATAGTATTTGACCGTGGTGGCTTTAAATATCATGGACGGATTCAAGCATTAGCAGAGGCGATGCGTGAAGAAGGGATTATCTTTTAAGGGAGAATATGTATGGAAAATATTGATGAAGGTAATGTAATTCAGTTAAAAGAGAAAATAGTCCAGATTTCCCGCGTTGCCAGGGTAGTCAAAGGAGGTAAAAGATTACGCTTCCGGGTGTTAGCTGTGGTGGGTGATGAAAAGGGAAATGTAGGAGTAGCTCTGGGAAAAGCTTCAGAAACTGCTACAGCCATACGTAAAGCTATTGAGAGGGCAAGGAAAAGTATGATAAAAATAAATATTGCAGGAACCACTGTGCCTCACCCCTTTATTGGGGAGGAAGGTTCAGCTCGGGTATTATTAAAACCTGCTGTTAAAGGCACCGGGGTTATAGCTGGTGGAGCAGTAAGAGCTGTTCTGGAAGCCTGTGGGATAAAAGATATTATAACTAAGTCTCTTGGAAGTAGTAATCAGATAAATGTATCCTATGCCACCTTTAATGCTTTAAAAAGTATGAAAAATATTGACCAGGTTGCAAAACACCTGGGTAAGCATCCCAAAGAGATGCTGGAAAGTTAGGAGGTTGTTTATGGAGATCGGGCTTCACAATTTAAAACCTGCAGAAGGATCAGTAAAAGCTCCTAAAAGAGTCGGTCGTGGCTCATCCTCTGGACATGGTGGAACATCCGGTCGTGGTCATAAAGGTCAGAAAGCTCGTGCCGGTGGGGTGGGAAAACCAGGGTTTGAAGGTGGTCAAACACCGTTATACAAAAGAATCCCCCGTTATCCGGGATTTAGAAACCCCTTTTCTAAAATTTATGAGCCGGTCAATATTGAAAAACTTAATAAATTTGCGGATGATACTATAGTTGGGGTTAATGAACTTTTTGCTTATGGGTTAATTTCTAGCCTAAAATCAAAGGTTAAAATATTAGGTTTTGGTAATTTAACTAAGAAATTATCAGTAAGATCTCATGCATTCTCAAAAACAGCTAAGGAAAAAATTATTGCCCTTGGCGGAACTGCGGAGGAAATATAGTTATGTGGCAAAATCTGTTAGGCGCTTTAGGAATCAAAGAGTTAAAAATAAGATTTCTAAATACTTTACTTATGCTCGCAATAATCAGGATTGGAACTTTTATCCCTGTTCCTTATATACAGGCAGAAAGATTAAGAGATTTGGTTGAGCAAGGTGGTGTTTTAGGCTTATTGAACCTGTTTTCTGGTGGTGGGTTAGCTAATGCTTCGCTATTTGCCTTAGGTGTATTACCTTACATTAACGCTTCTATTATTATGCAACTATTAACCTCAGTTATACCTCGTTTAGAGCAACTATCACGAGAAGAAGGGCAGGAAGGTAGAGAACAAATACAAAAGTATGTCCGGTATTTAACTGTGGCTCTTGGTACTTTACAATCGTATGCTATGGCCGTAGCACTATCCCGATTGGGAATGCTCAAAGAAACCAGTCTTTTATCTTTGAGCATAATAGCCTTAGCTTTAACTGCTGGTGCTATGTTAATACTGTGGCTGGGAGAGCTGTTAACTGAGATAGGTATAGGTAATGGGGTATCGCTTATTATATTCGCAGGTATTATTGCTCGATTACCATCTTCCATAATTGCAGCTTTTCAATTTGTCAGAACCGGTGAGTTGCACGTGTTTACTCTGATTCTGGGTATAGCTGGAAGTGTTATTCTATTAGCAGCTACTATTTTTACCTATCAGGCTGAGAGAAGAATTCCAGTTCAATATGCTCGAAAGGTAGTTGGAAGAAGAGTTTATGGAGGACAAAGCACCTATTTACCTCTGAAATTAATCCAGGCCGGAGTTTTACCAATAATATTTGCTTCATCATTTTTAGTTTTTCCCTCCAGTATCGCTCAATTCATAGGAGGTACTACTTTAAGAAGGATTGGAGAGATTTTAGCAGACCCCAACGGTCTCACCCATAATATAATATTTTTTCTGCTGATAATTTTCTTCACCTATTTTTATACCTCCATAACTTTTGACCCCAACCGGTTATCTAATGATATTAAAAAGTATGGCGGCTATATACCAGGAATAAGACCAGGCGAGGCAACCGCAACTCACATTGGGACAGTTTTAAGCCGGGCAACTTTTCCAGCAGCGGTTTTTCTAGGATTAATAGCTATTTCTCCTAATATTTTCACTTCAATTCTTGGGCTTGATGCCTTTATATTTGGAGGTACAGCAATCTTGATCGTTATCGGTGTTGCCCTGGAAACTATGAGGCAAATTGAATCATATCTTTTAGTCAGGCATTACGAGGGCTTACTTAAATAATATGATTTTTCTATTAATTGGACCTCCAGGGTCAGGAAAGGGAACTCAGGGTAGGATATTAAGTGAAAAAATGCAATTACCCTTCTTTTCATCTGGCGATTTCTTAAGAGAACTGGCTGGTAAAGAAGATTCATTCTCCAGGCAAATAAGGCTGTTTATGGATAGAGGTGAATTAATTCCAGATACCTTAATGAAAGAGTTGTTTTTACTGGAGATTAAAAAATTGATTGTTACCCATGGTGGAATAATTATTGATGGTTACCCTAGAACACTTGACCAGGCAAAAGATTTGGAATCCTTGCTTTTATCTCTCAATATTTCTGATAGCAACATTTATGTGATTGAGTTGATTGTAGAGGTAAATGAATTGTATAAAAGACTTAATGAAAGGGCTTTTTGCCCGTCATGCCTGAGAGTATTTCAATTTCATGAAAATATCTGCAATACTTGCGGTACTCAACTAAACAGACGAACTGATGATACCATGCAGGTTATTGAAGAGAGACTCAGGGAGTATGAGCTTAAATCCAGGTCTCTTCATGAATATTTTTCTAATAGAGGCTTTTTAATGACAATTCCCGGAGAAGGTTCAATTCAAGATATTGCTTCAACAATTGATCAGGCAATTAAGGAGAAGAAGGTTGGTATCAATAAAAAGTGATGAGGAAATTCGCCTTATGAAAGAAGCTGGTCGTATGGTAGCTGTAGTGTTAAATGAGTTGAAGCAATTTACTCAAGAAGGAATGGCAACTCAAGAACTGGATGAAAAAGCAAGAAGATTAATTAAATCTTTTGGTGGAAAACCAGCTTTTTTAGGTTATCGGGGATACCCTTATGCCATTTGCGTTTCTCTAAACTCAGAGGTTGTTCATGGTTTCCCTTCTGAGCGATCTATCATGGAAGGAGATATTGTTTCGTTAGACCTGGGTGTAGAGTATGATGGTTTTTTAGCTGATGCAGCTGTTACTTTTAGTATAGGTAAGGTTGATCCCGAGAACCAAAGGCTAATTAAAATTACCGAAGAAGCACTTTATATAGGATTAGCTCAAGCTAAAGAGGGTAATTATATTGGCCAGATAGGGTCCAGTATCGAAGAACATGTTATAAAAGCAGGCTTTTCAGTTGTCAGGGAGTTTGTTGGGCACGGCATAGGTAAAAATCTACATGAAGGACCTTCTATTCCCAACTATTCTTTACCTATTACCACTCCCTTATTAAAAAAAGGCATGACACTGGCAATTGAGCCAATGGTAGCCTATGGCAAAGGAGATATTTATATTACTAGCAATGGTTGGACAGCTAAAACTAAAGATGGCAGCATGGCTGCACACTTTGAGCATACAGTGCTGGTTACTCCTCGAGGGGGAGAGGTTATTACCTCAATCTAATATGAAAAAAAGCGATGTTTATCAAACTGAAGGAAAAGTTATTGAAACCCTACCAAACGCTACCTTTATTGTTGAAATTGAAGGAGGGCATAGGTTATTAGCTTATTTAAGTGGAAAAATGAGGATGAATTACATTAAAATAGTATGCGGAGATAAAGTCAAACTCGAGATGTCCCGATATGATTTAAAAAGAGGTCGTATTGTATATCGTTTATGATTGTTATAAGAAGGAAGTAGGAGGAAATAAATGAAAGTAAAACCTTCTGTTAAAAAAATTTGTGATAAGTGTAAAATCGTACGAAGGGAAGGTATTATATATGTTATATGCAACAATCCCAAACACAAGCAAAAGCAAGGTTAACTGGAGGAATAAAGTATGGCGCGTATAGTCGGTATTGATTTACCTAAGGATAAAAAATTGGAATATGCTTTAAGGTATATATATGGAATAGGTCCGGTTAATGTAAACCAGGTTCTTGCAGATACCGGAATCGATGGAACTATCAGAGTAAGAGAGCTGACCTCTGATCAAATACATACCTTAAACGAAGTAATCGGTAAAGGATATAAAGTTGAAGGTGATTTGAGAAAGGAAGCTCACTTAAACATCCGACGGCTCGTAAGTATTGGTTGCTACCGAGGACTCAGACATAAAAGAGGAATGCCTGTGAGAGGCCAGAGAACCCGAACCAATGCCCGGACTAGAAAAGGTCCCCGTAAGGCATCAGGAATTAAAAAGAGGTAATAGGAGGGTATTATGCCAGTAAAAAGGCAAATTAAGAGAAAGAAAAAAGAAAAAAAGATAGTGCCTTTTGTAATTGCACATATTCATTCCAGTTTTAACAACACCATTATAACTTTGACTGATAGTAAAGGTGATACGGTATGTTCTATTACCTCTGGTGCAGTAGGTTTCAAAGGAACCAGGAAGGGCACACCTTTTGCAGCACAGATAGCAGCGGAGAATTTGGCAAAAAAAGCTAAAGCAGAATTTGGAGTAAGTGAAGTAGATATTAGAGTTCAGGGACCTGGTTCAGGTCGAGAAACGGCTATAAGAGCACTCCAAGCGCATGGTCTTGAGGTAAGGAGTATTAAAGATGTAACTCCGATACCCCATAATGGATGCCGCCCACCCAAGCGTAGAAGAACTTAGGAGGTAATAAAAAGTGGCAAGAAATATAGGTCCTAACTGCAGATTATGTAGAAGAGAAGGAATAAAACTGTTTCTTAAAGCAGAAAGGTGCTATTCCAGTAAATGTTCATTGGTTAAAAGGGAAACGGTTCCTGGCCAATTGAAATTAATGAGAAGCAAATTAACCGAATATGGCTTGAGATTGAGAGCAAAACAGAAACTAAAAAGGTATTACGGACTAATGGAAGCACAGTTCAGAAGATTCTTTGAGGTAGCTTCCAGGCAAAAAGCTATTCCTACCGGTGAAAAGTTAGTCGAATTATTAGAAAGAAGGCTGGATAATGTTCTTTACAGGCTGGGCTTTGCAGGGTCAAGAGCATTAGCCCGCCAACTTATTGTCCATGGACACATTTATGTTGATGGTAGAAAAGTATATTCTCCATCTTACATCACTAAAGTTGGTCAGGAAATTAAACTTACTTCAGCTATTACTAAAAGCTCTCAAATTGAAGAAGCAATAGAAATTTTAAGGAGTAAGAATGTTCCTGATTGGTTAGAGTATCTAACTGATGGAGTAGGCGGTAAGGTTATTGGGATTCCTAAGAGGAATATGGTGGAGTTACCAATCAACGAACAGTTAGTAGTAGAATTCTACTCCAGATAATAGGAGGGAGATATGGTTTCCTTCATAGAAGGCGTTGAAGTAATTAAAGACAGTTTAACCTCAGATTATTTACGGTTGATTATTACTCCTCTTTACAAGGGTTATGGAACTACTATGGGCAATGTTTTGAGGAGAATTTTATTGAGCAGTATAGAAGGTTCTAAAATTATTGGTTTTAGAATGTCTGATCTTCCTCATGAATTTACTTATGTAAATGGTATAAAGGAAGACGGCCCTAGAATTGCGCTAAACATCAGAAATCTAGTAGTCAATTTGATTGGGGATTACAGTATTGAGAATCCTAAGTCATATGTCATCAGGAAGGTTGGGCCCGGTTTTGTATCCGGCTCTGATATAGTTGAGGGAGAAATTATAGTAATTAATCCCGAGCAGGTTTTTCTCACCATGGAAAGAGATGTTGAAATAGAGATGGAAATATTTTTGGCCAAGGGTATAGGTTGCAAATCAGCTCAGGTTAGTAAAGAAGCTTTTTCCTACCCTCTTAATTCTATAGCGCTTGACTCATACTTTTCTCCCGTGGTAAAAGTTAATTTTCAAGTAGAACCAACCAGGGTAGGACGCGAAATTGATTATGATAAATTGACCTTGGAGATATGGACGAATAAGTCAATCAATCCCTGGGATACCTTCATTAAGGCCATCAGCATTTTAAAAGACCATTTAACCATTATGGAAAATCCTAAAGAAAGAGTAAAGGACGAAAAACATAAGCTTATTTTAATACAGAGTTTAAATCTGAAGAAGAGAGTTGAAAATTTATTATTGAGAGAAGGGTTGTTATCAGTTGATAAGATAATCAAAAAGTCAAGAAATGATTTTATGGAAATGGATGGTTTCGGCGAAAAAGCCTTAGAAGATTTAGAAAGTAAACTACATGATATAGGTATGAGTTTAAAGGAGGATATTAATGAGGCATAAAGTTGCTCATAGAAAATTAGGAAGACCAACCCAGCATAGGTTGAGTTTATTGCGCTCCTTAGTTACCTCATTAATTTTATATGGAAGGGTAACTTCTACGGAAGCGAAGATTAAAGAGGTTCAGAAAGTGGCTGCTAAAGTAGTAAGATTAGCTAAAAAGAACGATTTAGCCTCTATGAGATACCTGGATTCTTACCTGTATTCTAAAGATGCGCTTTATAAATTAATTAAAGAGTTAGCTCCAAAATATACTGAACGTCCTGGTGGTTATACTCGAACCTTACCTCTTTCTCCAAGGAAAGGGGATGGAGCTTCAATGATTTTATTAGAATGGGTGTAATTGTTAAAGCTTAATGATGTTTATTTTAACTACCATAATGATACCCCTCGAGAATTACAGGTTTTGCGAGGGGTATCTTTGTCATTAGGGGAAGGCGAATATATCTCTTTAGTAGGAAACAATGGTTCAGGTAAATCAACCTTAGCTAAAATTATTTGCGGGTTATTAAAGCCTTCCGAGGGAACTGTTATCTGGTCATCAGAAGAAAGTAATCGCCTAATACCAGGTCATAGGACGAGAGTAGGATTAATACTACAGAACCCTGACAATCAAATATTTTCAGGTACAGTTGAAGAAGATGTGGCTTTTGGTTTAGAAAACCTACAAACTCCATTGGTGGAAATGAAAAGGAAAGTAGAAGACACCTTGAGGAGTTTGCATCTCTGGGATAAAAAAGACCATCCTACTCACCTTTTATCGGGTGGGGAAAAGCAGAAGTTGGCAATTGCTTCCATAGTTGTTATGGAGCCAGAATGCCTGATTCTTGATGAAGCTACTGTTTCGCTTGATTATAGAAGTAAAGAGCAAGTTTTAGAAACAATTATGTTCTTAAAAAAAACTAAAAGGGTAGCAATAATTCAGATAACTTCTTCTATAGATGAAGTTATCTCTTCTGAAAGGGTTATTCTTTTAGATAAGGGAAAGATCCTTTATGATGACCAGGTATCTTCCTTCTTGAAAGATTCTGAAATTATGGATTTAATAGGATTTGATATGCCGGCTTACGTATCTATATCTCAAGAATTAATTGGAAGGGGGCTTATTAAAGAAGTATGTTATACCAGGGAGGAGTTAGCCGATCGATTGTTATGGGAATATCAGTACAGAACCTGACACATATTTATAATTATAAGCTTCCCTGGGAATTTAAAGCACTTGATAGCATTTCCTTTTCTGTGGAAGACGGAGAGGGTTTTGCTGTTCTGGGTGGAGCAGGTTCGGGAAAATCCACTCTAGCTCAGCATGTTAATGGGTTATTGTTTCCTACGAGTGGGAAAGTGATAGTAAATGGAACAACGGTTAAACCTGGAGTTAATCTACTGGAGCTTAGAAAAACCGTAGGTATGGTTTTCCAGTACCCTGAAGCACAATTATTTGGTGAAACGGTATTTGAGGAGGTAGCCTTTGGATTGAGGAATTTAGGCTTTTCTGAGGAGGTAGTTGAATCTCAAGTTCAGGAGGCATTAAACTTAGTTGGTTTTATGCCTTCAGCTATTAGACATAGAAATCCTTTACTCCTAAGTGGTGGAGAAAAAAGAAAAGTTGCCCTGGCAGGGATTATTGCTATGAAAAGCTCAATCCTGGTTTTAGATGAGCCCACCTCAGGTCTTGATATTAGAAGCAAAAAAGAGGTGTTAACCTTTCTTAAAGAATACAGGAAAGCAAATAAGGCGATTATTATATATATCACCCACTCTTTAGAAGAAGCTCTATCTATTTGTGAACGAGGAATAATTTTATCTGAAGGAAAACAAGTATACCAGGGAGATTTACCAGAGTATTTTATTAAGAATGAAGATTGGAAATATTTAAATATTGAGCCCCCCATAAACAGAGGAATTGCTTTAACTCTAAAAGAGAAAGGGTTAAAGATAAATGACAGAATTATAACGCGATTGGAATTAATTAAAGAAATTGAAAAATGTTTCAAAACTATAAAAACCTAAGTGGATATTATCTCTCCCTTAACTCAGTTATACACAAGCTAAATCCTCAAGTTAAATTAATATGTATGATATTACTAATGAGCGGTTTATTAATTAATTATAATTTAGTTATTATCTTAATGTATTCGTTAGTTTTATTACCAGCTTACCAAATAGCT
The DNA here is from genome assembly GCA_018725175.1 of Candidatus Psychracetigena formicireducens. GTDB lineage: Bacteria > Coprothermobacterota > HKB111 > HKB111 > HKB111 > Lithacetigena > Lithacetigena formicireducens. Next base: position 12,238 of record QLTX01000007.1, on the reverse strand, counting down.
AAAATTCCTTTGACTGTATTATATAATTCTTTTAAACCTTTAATCTGGATAATCTTTTTTTCTTCTGTTGCACATCTGTTTACTACCCCTGGGGAGCCATTACTGTCTATAGGTTTCCTGAGTCTAACAGTAGAGGGAATTCAAAAGTCATTAATTCTATCCACGCGGTTAATTTTAATAATTGGTTTTACTATGTTAACTTCTCTTACCACCTCTCCAGTAAATCTGGTAGAAGCTATAAGTAGCTTGCTTAAACCCTTTTCCTGGTTGAGACTGCCAGTTAACCAATTTTCTTTGATGCTTTCGTTGTCATTAAGGTTTTTACCGGTAATTTATGAAGAAGCTGAAAGAATTAAAAAATCCCAGGTAGCCCGTGGGGCAAATTTTTCTTCCTGGAGTTTAAAAAGTAAGGTGAATAATGTTGTTAGTATAATTATTCCCATGATTTATAGCGCAATAATTAGAGCTGACGACTTAGCCATAGCTATGGAGATTAGAGGTTTCAAAATAGGAGAAAAAAGAACCAGGTTAAAAGAAACCAGGTTTAATTTTATTGACCTGGTGATTTTAATATTAACCATTATTATTTTTATTATTACTTTTTTCCTATGATTCGCTACCTTCTTATAATATCCTACCTGGGAGATAATTACAGTGGGTCTCAGACCCAGAAAGAGTTTCCTTCGGTAGAGAAAGAGTTAAGCAGATGCCTATCCACTATACTGGGAGAGTCGGTTAAAGCGAAGCTGTTTAGCCGAACCGATAGTGGTGTGCATGCCTTACGAGCACGAGCTTTTTTTGAGTCTAACCGAGTAATTAACCAGGACGCTTTTTTAAAAAGTATTAATTCAGTGTTACCTGATGATATTAAAGTAGTTCAGTTTTTCAGGGAAAAAAATGAGCCTGGTACCGATCTTAAAAAAAGAAAAAAAACTTACCTTTATTTAATATACAATCATAGACAGTATTTTCCTCCTTATTTAAAGCATAGAGCTTTATGGGTCAAAGAATTTCTGGATGTTACTTTTATGAACCAGGCAACCCCTTACCTAATTGGTACTAAAAATTGGAGTGCTTTTTCAGCTACAGGTAGCCCACGTTATAATAGTTTTCGTAATGTTGTTAATATACGCATTTTAAGAAAGGGTTTCCTGGTACTCATTTTTATTAAAGGAGACGGCTTTTTGTATAAAATGGTTCGCCTGATTACCGGTATTTTGTTAGAAATTGGTAAAGGGAATGTATCACCAACCTATGTGAAAGATATTTTAGCTGGAAAACCATACCAAAGAAAGGTAGTACCTCCCTATGGCTTATATCTTTTAAGCAATTAAATTACTGGTTAAGTATCCTTCCTTTCCCCTTTTCTAAACCCAGGTTAAAAGCTTTAAGGTTGAGTTCTCTAAATTTTGGTGGAAAACCATTTTCAATTGCTTTCAACATGCTTTCAATGCTAAGGGGAAAAATTGGTACCGAGCAAAGTACTCCTAGCAGTACAACATTTTCCGTGATACTATTTCCTGCTTCAAGAGCTATTTTCCTGGCATCTACTAACCAGAGACGAGGATAAATATCTCTAACTCTCGTCCAGGCAAGGTTTAAATCTGGATAAGTAGATAAACCTAAAGAAACAGTTAGGGGCACGATAGGATTGGTATTAACAATTAAATAGGTTTCAGGGGAGGCTTTGTCCAAAACTCTTAAAGCTTCAGCAGGCTCAAAGCTAAGAATAACATCAGCCTCACCTTTATTAATCAGGGGGCTTAGAACATCGCCAATTTTAATTTCATTTACTACTGAACCTCCTCTTTGAGCCATTCCGTGTACCTCGGTAGAAATGATTTTTTCATTTTCTAACAGGGCTGCTTCGCCCAGTAAACTACCGGCTTTAAGAATGCCCTGACCTCCAACCCCAGCAATTAAAATCGCTAGATAATTTTTATTCATTTTTATTCCTCCCATACCATAGCTCCTGTAGGACAGATATTTATGCATACACCACAACCATCGCACATAGACGAATCAATCTGAATTGAGTCATTAGTTTTAAAGATTGCTGGACAGGAAAAATCCTGGATACATATTTCACACATGGAGCAAATATCTGTGTTAATAATGACTTTTTTCCAACTGCCTGTTTTTCTTTTATTCCGAGCCTCTAATAAGGAACAAGCTCTTCGGGAAATAACAACACTTACTCCTGGGTGCTCAAGCGCTTCTTTAATAACATTGGTAGAAGCTTGGAGGTCATAAGGGTCCACTATCTTTATCCAGTCTACACCAATACCCTTAACTACATTTTCCATAGATATCATAGGAGCATCTTCACCCATGCCATCTATATTAGAACCAGGATGAGGTTGATGCCCGGTCATTGCGGTTGTGAAATTATCTAATATTATTAATAGAAATTGATGTTTATTGTGAACTGCGTTCAATAAGGGAGTAATACCGGCATGGTAAAAAGTAGAGTCACCAATAAAGGAAATTATTTTTTGGTTGGTAGCTCTGAAAAAACCTCCTGCCGTACCTACGCTGGAACCCATACATAAAACATAATCAGCTGCATGATAGGGTGGCTGAATACCCAGTGTATAACAACCTATGTCAGAAGGAAAAATAGCGTCTTTAATACCTTTTTCCTGTAAAGCCCTTTTTACGGAATAGAAAGTTGCTCTATGGGAACAACCTGAGCATAATACCGGCGGCCGATTAGGTAATTTAAATTCAGGGGTTTGAAGGAGAGGGTTGTCAATTTGACCCGGGTTCATAAGGTTAATTAATATTTTTTCCACTATATCGGGAGTATATTCATAAACTCTGGGGAAGGTATTATCGTATTTACCTATAACAGTTGAAGATAGTTTTTTTTGCTGAGCAAGAGCTCTGACCTCTTTTTCCACCAGGGGTTCTAACTCTTCCACTATAATTGTGTTGGTGTGAGTGGATACAAATTCTTCAATCAGATTTAAGGGAAGAGGATAGGTAAATCCAAGTTTTAGTACATCAGCATTTAAGCCCCATTTATTTAGGGCATCTCTTACATAGTTATAGGCAATACCCGAGGCTATCACTCCAAAATCAGTATTTAATGGGGCTTTTTCTAACCTATTTAGTGGAGAAGTTTCAGAGATGCTCCTGGCAGAAGCGAGTTTTTGCAAAAGAAGAGGGTGCATATGGAAAGCATAAGAGGGAATAGGTACAAATTGTCTGGGGTTTTTATGGAAATACCCCTTTTTCGGTTTGCTTTCCACCTCTTCTAAAACAACAATTCCCCTTACGTGATTTATCCGAGTGGTAGTTCGTAGTATAACCGGAAGTTGTAAATCTTCCGATAATTTCAGTCCATATTTGACCATATCACGAGCTTCAGTTGGGCTGTTGGGTTCCAAAAGAGGTAATCCGGCAAATTGGGCGTAATATCGGTTGTCCTGTTCGTTTTGGGAGGAAAACATAGAAGGGTCATCTGCTGAAATAATCAGAAAACCACCTTGAGTTCCTACATAGGCAGAACTCATTAAAGCATCAGCGGCTACATTTAATCCTACATGTTTCATAAAAGTTACTGCTCTTACCCCTGTGGAAGCAGCTGCAGCTGCAATCTGGAAGGCTACCATTTCATTAACAGAAAATTCAAAATAAATATCAGCTTTTTTAGCTAAATGATGCAGAACATTACCTATCTCAGATGATGGGGTGCCAGGATAGGTGGTGGCAACAGTAACTCCTGCTTCAATAAATCCTCTTACCAAAGCTTCGTTTCCTAATAAAAATAATTTGCTACCGATGGGCTGGTTTAAAATATCTTCAACCTGCATAAATTATCCTCCGCTTAAACACAATTGAACTAATTTTAGCAGATTTTAACAAATAAAATGTAAAAAAATAAATAATAATTTATTAATCATGTTAATATTTATATTGTATAATCATGTTTATTTTGAATATGGTAATTTTTATAGTAGGCTTAGCAGTAGGAAGTTTTTTAAATGTTGTGGCTTTAAGATATTTAAAAAAACAGTCTGTGGTATTACCACCTTCTCATTGCCCAAAATGTTTAACTCCACTAAAATCAGGGGACTTAATTCCTTTAGTGAGCTACTTATTGTTAAAAGGGAAGTGTCGTTATTGCCAGGAAGCCATTTCCCCTGTTTATCCGATAGTGGAGTTACTAACCGGGGTAATATTTCTCTGGTCTTATTTAGTATTTGGATTTTCTCTCCAATTTCTGGAGTTTATAGTTTTAGGTTCATTTCTGATTGTTTTATCCATTATAGATTTTAAAGAGTTTATATTGCCTGACAAAATTGTTTTTTATAGTTTAATAGCCGGAATTATTTTAAAAATTGGATATGTGGTAAGTGGAAGTAATATAAGTTTGTTATTAAATAACCTGGCAGGAGCCTTAATAGGTTTTCTGTTTTTTTACCTTATTTTTCTTCTTTATCCTGAAGGCATGGGAGGAGGAGATGTAAAATTATCATTTGTCTTAGGCTTATTTGTAGGGTTTCCTCAAATATTTTTATGGTTGTTCCTATCATTTTTCCTCGGTTCTCTAGGTGGAGTTTTATACCTGTTCACTTTAAAGAAGAGGGTTAAAGAGCCTCTTCCCTTTGGACCTTTTTTAGCCCTTTCTGCTTTAATAACATTATCCTGGGGCACTTATCTTATAAACTTATATCTATCATTAATCTGGAGGATTTAAATTTTGAGTCCTCTAAAATATGTAACTATTTTGGTAATTTTTCTGTTTTTATTATCTCTTCCTTCCTGTGCTATAGAGCAAAAACCCGAAGAGGTGTTGGAAAATTATATTTCCCTATTACTAAGGGGTTATATTGACCATGCTTACGAGCTCCTATCCGCTAAAGTAAAAGAAAAGTCAACCAGAGAAGAGTTTATTCATGCTTTAAAAATCTATCAAGGCAGATTAAAGTCGTTCCATTTAATATCCAAAAAGGAAGATAATGGAATAGTGGCTTTAGAGTATGAAGTAGTAATAATTCATGAACAGGGGAAGGAAAAAAAATTAACCTCAACTGCTTATCTATCTCAAGAAAACAGGAAATGGAAAATTCTCAACCCGGGTTTTTAAAAGTTAACCTGAAAAGAAAGATTTACCAATCTTTACCGGAAAACTCAAGGGAAATTTTAAAGTTTTTAACAGGCAAAGAGACTTATATAGTTGGCGGATGCCTTAGGGATCACCTTTTAGAAAGGCCTATCAAAGATATTGACATCCTGGTAATAGGGAGCGAAAATGGGATTGATAATTATTTCCTGGAAAAGGAGTTTACCAGGATAATGCTTTCCCAAAAAGAACCCATAGTAAGGTATTTAAAGCAAGGTTTTACTTATGACCTAACATTTTGTAAAAATAATAATGAGAATAAAACAATTTTAATTGATAACCTTAAACATAGAGATTTCACTATCAACAGTCTGGCAATTTCTCTAACAGAATTTAATTCGCAAGAAGTAACCTTAATTGATCCTACGGGAGGATTATCTGATTTAAAGGCGGGTAGAATAAGATGTTTTAATCCTGAGAATATAGCATCTGATCCCTTAAGGTTATTGAGGGCCTTTAGATTACAATGCCTATTAAAATTTGAAATTGATACTTACACTTTAGAACAGATAAAAGCAAACAGTTCGTTAATAAAACGAGCTTCTTTTGAAAGAATAAGAGATGAATTATCTTTCATCATGGGGGAAGAGTCATATGCTACCATAAAGCAATTATCCGATATAGGGTTGTTAGACATGATATTCCCAGAGTTTTCCCTGGGTAGAGGGATGTATCAGGGACCTTATCATGATACTGATGTTGCAACTCATTCATTACATACCCTAAGGGAGTTAGAGAAGTTATTACCAACTATTGACCCTAACTGGTTTATAAATGATATCAATCAAAAAATGATTTCGGGTCGTAAGTATATTTTCTTATTAAAATTATCTGCACTTTTGCATGACATCGGAAAACCTCCTTGCGTAAGCTACCAGGAGGGAAAAGTTAGTTTTACCGGTCACGATAAAGTTGGTGGAGAATTAGTAGTAAAAATTGCATTAAGATTGAAATTATCAAAGAAAGAATCACAGATTCTTAAAAAATTGATTGACAATCATTTACGAGTTGGATGTCTAACCGACCTACAGTTAGTTTCTGATAAAGCTAAAAGAAGATTAATTGTTTCTTTAGGAGATGACTTAGGTGGAGCATTATTGCTATTCCTGGCCGATGCTTTAGCGACCCGGAGCGATGCCAAAGAACGCTATTTAACTTATTTAAAGTTTTGCCAGGACCTGATTAAGTTTAAAAATAATCCTCCACAGCTAAGAAAATTACTATTAAATGGTAATGAGATAATGAGTATGTTTTCTTTGAAACCAGGAAGAAAGGTTGGGTATTTAACCACAATTCTCAAAAAAGCGCAGGAAGAAGGCGTGGTTAAGAGTAAAAAACAGGCTAAAGATTATTTGATTAGATATATAAAAGAGAATAACGAATAAGATCTCTTAATCTTTTAATATACGCCTGTAAACCTCAAGTAGTTTCTTCTTAGAAACATGGGTGTAAATCTGCGTGGTGGTTAAACTCTTATGACCGAGTAACTCTTGTACATACCTAATATCTACTCCTGCCTCCAGAAGATGGGTGGCAAAGGAATGTCTTAAGGCATGAGGGTTTATTTTTTTTCCCAGAAATTTAGTTGACTTATTCTCAACTAACATATGTAAATACCTTGTACTAAAAGCTTTTCCTTTTTGGTTAAGGAAAAGGTACGGAGCCTGAGGGCAAAAATCTGGCCTAACTTCAACGATATATTTTTTTAATATCGGAATTAAAGGAACTGGGAAAAAAGTTATTCTTTCTTTCTTCCCTTTACCCATTACTCTGATTCTTCCCTCATCTATATCAACATCCTCCAATAGAAGATTTCTAACCTCATTAACGCGTAATCCTGAGCCATACATAAATGTCAATATTAAAAAATCTCTTATTTCAATTGGTTCAATTGGGGAATTTAAAAACAGTTCCTTAGCTTCCTGGATGGATAAAAATAAGGGAAGTTTCAGAGGTAGCTTGGGGCTGGATAACCAGGGGATGGGGTCAACCAACTTATAATTCTGAGATTTTCCATAACGAAAGAATGATTTCAAGGAGGATATTTTTCTGGCTATAGTTCTTTTATTTAAGTTTTCCATTACCTGTAACCATTTTAGAATTACCTGATGGTTTAATTCAAATAGTTGCACCTTCTGTGATTGAATAAAAAGAATAAAATCAGATAAATCAGTTCGGTAAGCTCTTAGGGTATGAGGAGAAAAGCCTCTGTATTTAAGGTTTTCCAAAAATTCTTTAAGAACTTTATTACCATTTTCCAAGCTTAATTAGCCTTTCATACATATAAACCTGCAAGAAATGCTCAACAGCTTCTATACTGAGTAAAGCTTCTTCCAGGTCAGTACCCCAGGTAATTATTCCATGGTTTTTCATAATAATAATTTTACTTATAAGGCTCGCCTCTCCTACTGCTTGTGCTAAAACAGCCGACCCTGGTTCATAATACCCGATAAATATAGGTTGTTCAAGAAAATGAGCTTTATCGGAAGGACCCATTTCTGGAAATTGTTCCACCCTACTCATGGCAGTGGTGATTGGAGGGTGAGCATGAATAACTGCTTTAGCACGGGGGTTCAGGTTATAAATACCTACATGTGCATGGTATTCTGAAGAAGGTTCTCCCCAGATTATAGACCCATCCATGGTTAAAGCTGCTATGTCTCGAGTATTGAGGGTGGCTTTGTCTCGTTTAGTTGGGGTTATGTAAATATGTCCTCCTTCGCAAAAACTAATATTACCTGTTCCTCCCAGCACATAACCCATTCTATGCATTAGTTCACAGGTTTTTATTATTTGTTCACCAATAAGTAGTTTCATAAGATATTATCTCCCTTGGAAAAATATTTAACAAGCTTTATATAAAATAAAAAGCTAACCAGATTATTAATAACATAGGTATGACAGCCTGAAAAAGATAGGGAAAAGCTGAAAATAGCTCAGTTTTAAAGTAATCCTTGGTTAGTATTAAACATAGATGTACAGGTGAAAGCATGACACCCATAAAACCAGCCAGGTAAGCCGTTGAATACCAGGAAAGCATGTTAGCGTCTTCTGGAAGTAGCAATCTAAGTAAAGGAAAGGTTATACCTACATAAGCCTGGCTAATTCCAGTAAGAAGCCCGGTTATTAATGGTAAAAGTATGAAGATAGGAAGAGGAGTTAAACCGGTTTCCTGAAAAAATATACCAATAAGGTTTAAGGAACCACTTACTTCCAATACTTCTTTAAAAGCTAAAACTGCTCCTACCAATAATAAAATTTCAATTTTAAAAGCTTCCTTTAATATAGAAAATGATTTTTGTACACCCATTCTGTTAAATATTAACAATCCGAGCACCACCATAATTAAACTGTATAACAATACTTCTGTGCCATTCTTGAAGGTAATAACTGCGATTACCGGTATTAAAATAGGTAAGGCAATAAAAAATATTCGTTTAATATTTTCTAATATTTTTTGGGGAGGTAATCTGAAATTATTATCAAGTTTTTCTGTTTTATTTTTTCTGAAAATAACTAACCAGCCAATCAGAAACATCAGTAAGGAAAAAACGACATTTCTGGTAATAAAGGATGATAATTCCAAGGGTATGATGCTTACGGCAAGAATAAGAGCTGGATAAATAGGTAAAAACGGCTCCCAAATGTGGCGGAACCAATAGTTTATGAATACTTTTTCTCCAGGTTTAAAGCTGGTATTTTCTAAGGCAGAGGAGGTAAGGGGGGCAGAGAATCTGGCTCCTCCAGCAGATGGTAGCAAACCTAATAGAGCAGGTAGGCTGCTCCCGGAAATGAGGGGATTTCTCACAATTTCATTTAATCTTGAGGTAATTTCTCCTAAAGCTCCAGTAGTCCTGAGTATAGCTTCCATGATGGCTATCATGTATAAAACCAAAAACAGGTAAATGGCTTTTTCACTGGCAGCTCCGATAAAAATAGTTTCAAGGGTTTTCCAAAGCGATAGGTTAAAAAGCGGGCCTATAACCAAAGCTGCTAAAAAGATAATCCAGGTTAGGGCAATTTTAAACCTTTGTAAAATAATAATACCAATAAAAACTATGCCAACTTTGATTAGTGCATCCACTTCATTTAGTTTACCCTAAACGGGCATTGTTTGTAAAGAATTATTTTAAATAGTAAAATTTATTTAATGCCTGAACTACCTGAAGTTGAAACTATAAGGTTAGGTTTAGAAGAGAGGCTTTTGGGAGCCTTAATTAAAACTATTGACCTTAGAGATCAAAAATTGACGCGTGGACAAGTTGATTTATTGACGATAAAGAAACTTGTAGAAAATAATTACCTGGTTAAGTTTGGTAGGTGTGGAAAAAATTTACTACTTTTTCTTTCTAACGGTAATATTCTATTCTGGCATCTGGGGATGACTGGAAGCTTTAAAATATCTGAAAATATTGAGGAAATTCCCTACTTGAGAGCCTATTTAGAAACAGATAAAGGGTACTTACTCTACTCAGATATTAGAAGGTTTGGGAAACTGGGAGTAATAAAGAGCACTAATGAGTTGAAGAAGGGAATTGATCCCCTGGGAGATAATTATCTTTATGATAATTTTAATAAATTATTAACTTCCAATAAGGTAATTAAAAGTTTTTTATTAGACCAGGAAAAAATAAGCGGAATTGGTAACATTTATGCTGATGAAATACTCTGGAAAGCTAAAATATTACCCAACCGCCCGGCAAATTCACTTTCTACTGAGGAAATTAATAGACTCTTTAAAACTATTCCTGAAGTGCTGAAAGAAGCCATAAAACATCGAGGAACCACTATAAGTGATTATAGAGATATAAATTCTAACCCTGGAGAATATTCCGAGAGGCTTAAGGTGTATGGGAAGGAGGGTAAACCCTGTAACGAGTGTCAGGGGATAATTAAAAAAATCAAGTTAGGAGGAAGGTCCTCCTGTTTTTGTTCCGATTGCCAAAAATAATGAAAAATGCTGTTTGTGCGTGGATTTTAGTTACATGTGTTTAATTAGAGGTAAAAACTCTGTGAAAAAGAGAGAGAAAATACAGTAATTGTCTCTGTTCACTAAAAATCAGGTGGTGGTAAAGGGTTTTCGCATAGAATAAAAAATGAATAAAAATACACCTAAAGCAATCAGAATATCACCCGGACTTATTACCCTGGAAAAGAAACTGCCAAGTGGTAAGGGGATGATGTCTCCCAGGAAAGGGAATAGAGTTTCACCTGGTTTAGAAATAGCAAAATGAACCCATTCACCACTTTGAAGGGCAATCTCTAAATCTTTCATCATACCTGCTATTTCCACAGCTTTATAAGAAAGAGGCATTCTACCACCGTTGGCGGTTATAGCTAAGAAATTCATTGAGGCACCGAGGGCTAAGAATTTAAAGCCTGGTAGCCTGAGGTTCATTATTATGGTAAACAATATTAGAAAAAGAGATAATATATACAGATGGTTTCCTAATAAATGAATTGGGAAATAGTCATCAATTGGTATTCCAAATCTCAGGGGAATCTGTAACATAAGACCAACAATAAAAAATAACACCGACTTAAACTTTACTTTTTCTAAATTTAACAAGGACCCGCCATTTAACCAACCACCAATCAGGGCTAACAGAAGTGAGAAACCAATGATTATCAACTGATAACACCTTTATTAATTAATCCCACCGCTATTTTTGTTAGTATAGGGTCAAACTGGGTACCTTCTCCAATAGTTAGTTCGTCAATAACCTGAGAAATAGTTAGCCTATCCCGGTATGGTCTATCAGAAAGCATTGCCTCAAGGGCATCAGCTAAGGTTAAAACTCTTGCTTCTAAGGGAATTTTATCCCCCTTTAAACCTGCGGGGTATCCTTTACCATCCCATCTTTCATGATGATACAGTACTAATCGTGCCACTTCCCTATATTTAGTAAGTTTTTTTAATAGTTCATGCCCTTTGACTGGGTGCTGTTTCATCTCTATCCACTCTTCGCTATTAAGCGAATCTGGTTTTTTCAGGATTATATCGGAAATTCCTATTTTTCCAATATCGTGAACCAGGGCAGCGTTTTCAATAACTTCAATAGAACTCCGGGGTAAATCAAGGGCTTTGGCAATGGCTGCAGCAAAATCTCTTACCCTTTTGGAATGAAGGCTGGTGTAGGTTGCGTCTCGTAAATCAACGGTACTGGCAGCCATTTCCATGGCTATCTGGGATTCCAGCTCTAACTCTCTACCTCTTTTGAAGAGTAGGTAAATACCATAAACTAAGGGAATAGCAATAATAATGGAATAAATGCTGAATTGGAATAGAACCAAACCGGTATAACCAATAATAAAAGAAAGGAAAACTGCAGCTAATTGCTCTTTTTTAAGGATTTGATTGATTAGAACATCTTTGAAAGAATAGCCATAGGAAAAAGATACTATAGAACTTATTAAGATTGCGTTAGTGAATAAAAATGCCAAACCTCCTGCTAAAGCCGATAGCAAGACCCCAATATTAGTGAATGCCTGTGGACTTGGGAATAGATAAAGTAAATAAGAAAAGGTAATGCTACATAAAAGAGCAGATATTAGTATAGCAGAAGTGTTGAAAACAGCTTTATACCATTCTGCTTTACGGCGTATTTCTGACATCAGTATTGCGGGTATTATCATCCAGGGTAACAAGTTTACATTTTGAAAATGATATAGAGATAATCCATAAATTACTGGAAGAGACATAGTAATAATCGTATCTTTACTTAATTCAATATTTAATGAATCTGAGGCAATTATGAGAATAATACCTATTATGATTGAAGCCAGGTCATCAATTCCCAAAGTAAAAAAACTCATTAGCATTACTGCTACTGAAGTAATTAACAAAAACCAGATCAAAAACCAAGCCTTAGCTCTTATAATAACCATAAATAACGCTTTTAATTATACATTAAATAGAAATTTAATGAAACCAAAGTTGGATATAAAAGTCGGATATAAAATTAATTACCTTAAATTAATTTATTTCCACTTAAAATTTGCCAGGACGCTTGATCCCAGGAAACAGACTAAAGCTATAGCTCTCATTATTCTCCACTTCATTTTATTCACCTCCTTGTAAAATATTGTTTAATTCTTAACCGTTTT
>QLTX01000069.1 GCA_018725175.1 Candidatus Psychracetigena formicireducens | reverse complement strand
TTTCGTGGCATAGTATCCTCCTATGCCATATTATACACCTATTTATTACTTTTGCAAGTAAGTACTAGGTGGTATGGAACATCCTCAATTGTTAACCGAGTGGACCAAACTCCTTTTTGAAAACTTCTCCCAGTTTTTCGTCCCAGTTACCTACAGCCTCTAACTTACCGAAAAAGAATCTTAGCACGGGTGGCTCTGTGACAAATCTTAACCCTCCAATAAGGTCTCTGTGGTTGTATAGCCAGTTTAATCTGTCAGCTAGGTATTCTATGTGAGATAGGGTATAAACCCTTCGTGGGAAGGCCATTCTTACTAACTCCAGGTCAGCAAATATCTCCCGTCCACTTTTATCTCTGTCGGTAGAGATGGTACCCCTTTCCATACTCCTTACCCCCGACGCTACATAGAGAGCCACCGCTAATGAACCTGCAGGATACTTGTTCTGAGGGATATGGGGCAGGAACTGTTTTGCATCCAGGTGACAGCCCAGACCGCCAGGGGGAGTGACTACCGGAACACCGCTTTCTGTGAGCTTTTCTGCTAAGTATCTTATCTGCTCTACGGAACAACCTGCTACATTAGGATCGGTCATTTCTCTTACACCTACAGCCATAGCCTCTATCTCCTTTGTGGACATCCCTCCGTAGGTGAGAAATCCCTCGTAAAAAGGAAGCCAGACTTTTATCCTGTCATAATACTCATCATTGTTGGTGGCGATGAAACCTCCTCTTACCGAGGTGTTTTTCCTTCCCGAGAGGTAGAATATGTCGCACAGGCTAACCATTTCTCTAACTATTTCTTCAACGCTTTTATCCTCATAACCCTTTTCTCTCTGTCTTATAAGGTAGGCATTTTCGGAGATTAAGCTTCCGTCTATTATCAAGGGTATTTTGTACTCTGAGCAGACCTCCCTTACCGCCATTAAATTCTCCATAGAAAAAGGCTGACCACCCACAAGATTGGTAGTTGCTTCCATTCGAACAAAGGAGATTTTCTCCTTGCCGTAGTCTTTTATTGCCTTTTTGAGTTTTTCCAGGTCAATATTGCCTTTAAAGGGGTGTGTGCTGCGGGTGTTTAGAGCCTCATCTGCGTAGATTTCCAGGCAGGCTCCTTTGCCGCTTTCTTCTATATGAGCTTTAGTAGTGGTGAAGTGATAATTGGTCAATATAATATCCTCGGGTTTCATCAGGACCTTGCATATCAGATGCTCAGCGGCTCTCCCCTGATGAACCGGAAGTAGATAATTGAACCCGAGGACCTCTTTTATGGCATCTGCCAGTTTGTAGAAACTTACGCTACCAGCGTAACTGTCATCTGCAACCATCATTGCAGCTAACTGATTATCGCTCATGGCGTTAGTGCCGCTGTCTGTCAGCATATCTAGGAATATGTCACCGGTTTTAAGGAGAAAAGTGTTATATCCTGCATCTCTAATAGCTAATAGGCGCTCTTCGATGGGAACCCACCTGGTTTTTTGCACAATTCTTATCTTGTGCATCTCAATAGGTATCTCTTTCCCTGTTGATAACTTTACAATCATTCTGTCCTCCTTTTTTTTGTTTTTACAACCTCTTTATTGTAGCACAAAAAAGGGTTTTTACTCCCTGGGGGACCAAGCTCTGCATTTCTGAGAGAGGTCTACTATCATTTAACCGTTTACCATTCCAGTGGCAGTTTCCTTGAGGCTTCTATCTTCCCTTTTATTAACTCCAGGGCAATAGCCAGCGATGATTATTAATGACTGTAAGTAAAAACAATAGCTTTAACCTCTTCTAACAGAAAGGCATCTATGGGATTGCCTGTTGCCACCAGGATAATATCTTTGTTGCTTTTTCTTGAGGATTTCTATGATTTCTTTCTACACCGGCGATTTATAAGCATCAGAGTAGAAGAGTATCAGCATCTTTTCTGATGGGAGAGGGAGTATCTCTGGGGCCTGAGAAAAAGCCTTCATGTTTCAGGATGGAAAAATCTTCTCTACAGGGCACACCTCCTTTATTCACAAATAGTGTCAGAGATTTTTCTCTAATGGTTCTGGGGAGAGAGGTCTTATCAAAACTAAGTTCTGGAGTCTTTAATTCTGATGTGATGACACGAAGTTCTTCCAACTTACCAAGAGAAAACTGTACCTTTTTTCTAAAAGATGAACCATCCTTTAATTCTTTCCGTAAGAAAGCCCGAGAATCTCGCACCAGATACATGGTAGGAATACCAGTAATAAGTCAAGGCTGCTTGACAGGGCTTTTGCGGTTCTCCAAGTAAAATCAGCAAATCCGTCCAGAGCTTTCATTTCCAGGCAATCAGAAAAAAACCGTTCCCTTGAAGCCAAGTTCACCTATTAGTAGTTTTGTAAGATCCGTGGCTATCTTTCTACTAACCCACCTTCGTGGTCTATAGCAATAAGGGGAGGCGGAGAGGAGACCTCTTTAATGTTTTTTATCAGCTCTTTAACACGGTCAGGTTCTTTCAGGTTGCGAGAAAAGAGAATTACACCACCTATTGTTTCATTAGAGAGTAGTTTTTTCCTTCCAGTGCGAGCTTTTCCCCTCGTAGACCGACGAAAAATAGTGAACCAATAACTTCTCGCAGATCCATCTTCAGAGTTCCCCTTCCATAATCTTTCTATTTATTTTATACTATTATTAAAAATAAAGCTGAAGAAGATAAATGTATTATTTTAAACACCCTGGAGGTGAAAATAGTGGCTGAAGAGGTAAAAGAAGAAGAGTTGGAATTGATTCCAGGTAAAACCAGGGTTCCTGTAGGTACAAAAATCAGCGCTAAAGGCTGGCCTCAGGAAGCCGCCTTGAGAATGTTTTTAAATGTTCTTGACCCCGAGGTAGCAGAAAAACCTGAAGACCTGGTAGTGTATGGGGGAAGAGGAAAAGCCGCCAGGAATTTTGAAGCTTACCAGAAAATAATAAAATCTCTGTTAGAGTTAGGAACAGAGGAAACTCTACTTATTCAATCAGGAAAGCCAGTGGGTATTTTTAAGACTCATTCATTGGCTCCCCGGGTGTTGATAGCTAACTCCTTACTGGTACCCGCCTGGGCTACCCTTGATAAATTCTGGGAGTTAGAAGCTAAAGGCTTAACCATGTATGGACAGATGACCGCTGGGTCCTGGATATATATCGGCACCCAGGGTATATTGCAGGGTACTTATGAAACTTTCGCCCAGGCAGCCCGTATCCATTATGGTGGTTCACTCAAAGGTAAATGGGTGTTAACTGCTGGACTGGGAGGTATGGGTGGAGCTCAACCTCTGGCTGTAACGATGAATGAAGGAGTGCTTTTAGTGGTAGAAGTTGATGAAGCACGGGTGAAAAGAAGACTGGATACCGGTTATGTGGAGATGGTTACCTATAGTCTTGATGAAGCCCTTCTCCTGGTGGATGAAGCGGTAAAGAAAAATATACCCCGTTCTATAGCCCTGGTAGCCAATGCTGCGGATACCCACCCTGAACTGGTAAAAAGGAATGTATTTCCCGATTTAGTAACGGATCAGACCTCAGCCCACGACCCCCTTAATGGTTATATTCCATCTGGATTATCTCTGGAGGAAGCTTCCAATCTCAGGATTAGAAATCCTGATGAATACTTGAAGTTATCCTTTGCTTCCATGGCTAAGCAGGTAGAGGCCATGCTGGAGATGAAAAAAAATGGTTCTATTGTGTTTGATTATGGCAATAACCTGAGAACACAGGCTTTTAAAGAAGGAGTTAAAGATGCTTTCAGTTATCCCGGTTTTGTTCCTGCTTATATAAGACCTTTATTTTGTGAGGGAAAAGGGCCATTCAGGTGGGTAGCTTTATCTGGCGACCCTAAAGATATTTATGAAACCGATAAAGCAGTCTTAAAACTTTTTCCTGATAATGAGAACCTTAAACGCTGGATTAATATGGCGGAAAAGCAGGTGCATTTCCAGGGTCTTCCTGCTCGTGTGTGCTGGTTAGGATATGGAGAAAGGGATAAGGCTGGAGTGGAATTCAATAACCTGGTTAAAAAAGGAGTGGTCAAAGCTCCTATGGTGATTGGTAGAGACCATCTTGATTCTGGTTCTGTGGCCAGCCCTTATAGAGAAACTGAGGGGATGATTGATGGGTCAGATGCTATTGCTGATTGGCCAATATTAAATGCCCTGCTTAATACCGCTTCCGGGGCTCATTGGGTGTCAGTACACCATGGTGGAGGCGTAGGTATTGGTTATTCCCTCCATGCAGGTATGGTAGTAGTAGCTGAAGGAACCCTGGAAAGTGAAAAAAGGCTTCAATTAACCCTTACTAATGACCCGGGTAGCGGGGTGATGAGGCATGCTGATGCCGGTTATGATGAAGCTATAACTATTGCTAAAAGATATAATATTAAAATACCTTACTTAGAAAAGGAGGATTTATAAAAGTGTGGTTATTATATGTTGTTTTTGGAGTTGCCTTCCTGGGGGTTTATCTTTACAACCGTCTTATTGTTTTAAAAATGAGGGTAAGTAACAGTTGGAGGCAGATAGATGTTCAGCTAAAGCGGAGAGCAGACCTTATTCCTAACCTGGTAGATACTGTGAAAGGATATGCATCACATGAGAGAGAACTATTCGCTAAAGTTACCGAATTAAGGTCTAAAGTAGCTGGTGGTGGCTCAGTTAAAGAAATCAGCGAAGCTAACAATGCTCTTACCGGAGTTTTAAAATCTCTATTTGCCGTAGCTGAAGCCTATCCAGATTTGAAAGCCAATCAAAATTTCATGATGCTTCAGGAAGAATTATCTGGAACAGAAAGTAAAATTGCTTTTGCCCGCCAGTTTTATAATGATACTGTGATGAATTTAAATACTGCGATTCATATGTTTCCTACTAATATTATGGCTGCAATAATAAGCTTAAAAGATGCTGATTATTTTGTCATACCTGAAGAAGAAAGAGAGTTACCTAAAGTTAGCTTTTAATGAGTTTAACCGGTCAAATTAGGCAAAACATTAGCATCAGCCTTATATTAGTCATGTTAATGTCGGGCATCATTGTAGGTATTGGGTATATATTTGATTTTTACTATGGTTATCATGGTTTTTTAACTGGTATGGCAGTTGTTTTTGCCTCTATTACTAGCGTTGGTAGTTACTGGTATTCTGATAAATTAGTTCTGTCGCTCTCAGCAGCCAGAGAGGCACCTTATTCTGAATACAGGTATCTCCATAACATCACCGAGGGACTAGCAATAGCTGCTGGAATACCCAAACCTAAACTATTTATCATTGATGACCCGGCCGCCAATGCTTTTGCTACCGGAAGAAATCCGGCTAACGGGGTAATAGTGGTCTCCACCGGCCTGCTCAATTTATTGAATCGTCAGGAAATTGAGGGGGTCATTGCTCATGAAATTGGTCACCTTAAAAATTATGATGTTTTGCTTGGTACTATTGCTGCGGTGTTGGTGGGCTCTGTAGTTATTTTAAGAGATGTGATACTTCGTTTTGGCTTTAGAAAAGGAGTAAAGAGGGGAAGAGGAGGTAATCCTCTTCTGCTTATTATAGGTGTTTTGCTTTTGATTTTAGCACCATTTTTTATGACACTTATCAAATTTGCAGTTTCCAGGCAAAGGGAATTCCTGGCTGATGCCACCAGTGCTTATCTTACCAGGTTTCCTGATGGACTAATTAAAGCCCTGGAAAAACTTGAAGCTAATAAAAAAATACCTCTTTTTACCTCTGAAGCTATGGCTCATTTATATATTGTCAATCCCTTTTCCCAATCTTTTGACCAGATTTATCTTCTTAGTACCCACCCTCCCATAGAAGCGAGAGTTTTAAGGTTAAAAAGTATCAGAGGTTTATAAATGCAAGCTGGAATCGTTGGGTTACCAAATGCGGGGAAAACTACCCTTTTTAATGCTTTAACTTCTCATCAAGCAGAAGTGGCTGATTACCCTTTCACCACGATTAATCCTAATTTTGCGGAAGTAAATATTTCTGATGAAAGACTATTAACCTTAACCAACCTTCTTAACCCACAGGAAATAAGACCGGCCCGCTTAAAGTTTCTGGATATTGCTGGATTGGTTAGAGGTGCACATAGAGGGGAAGGTTTAGGAAATGAGTTTTTAAATCATATTAGAACAGTTGAGGTTATTGTTAATGTATTAAGGTGCTTTCCAATAATAAATGTGTCTCATGTTGAAGGTTCTATCAACCCGATTAGAGACTTTGAAATTGTCAGGTTAGAGTTAGCTCTGAGCGACTTAGCTTTATTGGAAAGGGCAATACATAAACTTAAAAAGATTTCTAAGGTAGCCAGGAAAGAGGACCTTATGGAGCTTGATTTTTTGGAGAGTGTTTACCTGAAAATTAACCAGGGAAAGGAAATTGAGGAAGCCGACTCATACTTGCTTAAAAAATACAACCTATTAAGCCTTAAACCATCTTTATCAGTTATAAATGTTTCTGAAGATGAGTTTAGGAATCCCTCTAAAGAGTTTTTAGAAATAAAAAGCTACCTTGAGAATCAAGGTATTGATTTTATAATTTCTCCAGCTCTTCTTGAGCAGGAATTATCAGCATTTTCACCTGAAGACAGGTTAGAATATCTTGAAGGAATTGGGGTAAAAGGAACCTCACTTAATCAATTGATATTTAAAACTAATAAACTTCTCCAGAGAATATTCTTTTATACTACAGCTTCCAGAATTCTTCAAGCCTGGCCTATTAAGAAAGGAACAGTTATTAAAGAAGCTGCCAGAATGATTCATACTGATATTGGAGAGGGGCTCATCAAAGCCGAAGTAATTCCTTTTAATGATTTACTTCGTGTAGGCTCCTTAAATAAAGCCCGAGAAAATGGTTTAGTAAAAATTGAGGGTAAAGATGCGGTTGTAGAGGATGGGGATGTCATCTACTTCCATTTCAGGTAGCGATATCAGTATCCGTTTATTCAAAAGGAAAGATATGGAAAGTTTACTTTCTCTGTATAAAGATGTCTGGCCTAATAGAGGGATTGATGAAGGATATTGGAACTGGAAATACCAGGATAATCCGTTTGGAAAACCGCTTATTCTGGTAGCGGTCAAAGAAGAAAAAAT
>QLTX01000068.1 GCA_018725175.1 Candidatus Psychracetigena formicireducens | reverse complement strand
TTCGGTTCGCCATCCGTGAAGGTGGCCGTACCGTGGGAGCAGGTGTGGTTACCAAGATTTTGGAGTAGAATATGCGTGTATTAGTTATTATGGAATGTACAACTTGTAAATCAAGGAATTATTACAACCAAAAAAATAAGCAAAATGATTCTGAGAGATTGCAGCTAAAGAAGTTCTGCCCTAAATGCAGGAAAGCAACCCTTCATCGGGAGACAAAGTAAAAATTGAAAGTTAGGTACGCCCGTAGCTCAACTGGTAGAGCGCCGGTCTCCAAAACCGTAGGTTGGGGGTTCAATTCCCTCCGGGCGTGCCAGTTAAATCAGGGAGGTAAATGTGGCTAAAAAGAAAAATGTTTTTTTAAATTTTATTAACAGCGGAAAACAGTATTTGCTTGATGTGCGCTCTGAACTTAAAAAAGTTATGTGGCCAACTAAACAGCAGGTTATAATCTCAACCCAGATAGTACTAATTTTTACCTTCTTTTTCAGTATGTATGTTGGCCTTTGGGATGGTGGATTAGCTTTCCTTCTTTCTAGGATATATGCAGGGATAGCGAGGTAATAAATTGCCATCAGCCTGGTATATTCTTCATAGTTACTCTGGACAGGAAAACAAAGTCCAGAATAACATTTTAAGACGGGTAAAAAGTAGTATGATAGATGAGAGAGTTCTACAGGTTCTCGTCCCCAAAGAGAGAAAACACGAATTTATAAGAGGAAAAAGAGTGGAAGTAGAAAAGATAATTTTTCCTGGTTATATTTTCGTGGAGATGGACCTTGATGAAGAGAGTTGGGCAGTAGTAAGACATACCCCGGGAGTGATTGGCTTTGTTAATTTAAACGGCCAACCCATACCTATGACTGAAGAAGAAATGGATAGAGTCTTTCATAGAATTGAAGAAGGAAAGGTGCCCAAAATTGCCATGGAGGTAGGTCAAAAAATAGTTATAGCCAGTGGCCCCTTTGAAGGTCTAAATGGTATAGTTGAAGTCATTTACCCCGATAAAGAAAAGGTAAGACTATTGCTTGCCATCTTTGGAAGGGATGTTACCGTAGAAGTGGATGCAACTCAAATTAAAAAAGTTTAGAAAGGTGGGTGATAAATTTGCCAAAAAGAATAGCCGGTTATGTTAAGTTACAACTACCAGCAGGAAAAGCAACTCCAGCTCCTCCAGTAGGACCTGCTCTTGGACAAAGAGGGATTAATATCATGGAGTTTGTAAGATCATTCAACGAAAAAACTGCTTCCCTGGAAGGAACCATAGTGCCAGTAGTTGTGACTGTTTTTGAAGATCGCACCTTTACCTTCGTTACCAAGACTCCTCCTACCGCTTTTCTTATAAAGAAAGCAGTATCCCTGGAAAAGGGTTCTCCTATTCCCCATAAAGATAAGGTAGGAAAGATTAAACACTCTCAAATAGAGGAAATCGCCAGAGTTAAAATGGTTGATTTAAATGCTAATAATCTGGAGTCAGCCATAACTATGGTAGAAGGTACTGCCCGAAGTATGGGCATAGAAATTGTAGACTGATTGAGGTAAAAAAGTTATGGGTAAAAAGCTTCAAGAAGCAAGAACGAAAGTTGAAACAAAGCTTTATGAACCTTTAGAAGCTATTAAACTTCTAAAAGAGAATGCTTTTGCCAAATTTGATGAAACTGTAGAAGTAGCAGTAAAATTGGGTGTTGACCCCCGGCAATCTGATCAAAATGTAAGGTCAACGGTGGTATTACCCCATGGTTCAGGAAAAGTTGTCAGGGTCTTAGTATTTACCAAAGGTGAAAAAGCTAAGGAAGCTTTGGATTCCGGAGCTGATTTCGTAGGTGCAGAAGAATTGGTACAAAAAATTCAGGAAGGATGGCTTGATTTTGATGTAGCCATCGCCACTCCTGATGTTATGTCCCTACTTGGTAAGCTCGGTAAACTACTCGGTCCCAGAGGACTGATGCCTAACCCTAAAACTGGTACAGTTACTTTTGATCTGGCTAAAGCCATTAAAGAGTATAAAGCTGGTAAGATTGAGTTTAGGGTAGATAAGGGTGCTAATGTACATGCTCCTCTCGGCAAGGTAAGTTTTTCAGAAAATTTACTGATAGAAAATTTCCACGCTTTTATTGATGCTCTCAATAAAGCAAAACCACCAGCTGCCAAAGGGCAATATATTAAGAAAGTTTTCCTTTCCTCTACCATGGGGCCTGGAATTAGATTAGACCCCAAAAAAGTATTAACGGTATCAGCAAAAGCATAGTTTAACTTATTTTTAAGGATTATTTTTTTAATTCTCCTTAAGATCGCAGGTGGTGAAAAGAACCTTAAAATCGCCCGAATTGCCTGCGGGAGGGAGGTTGACAGTAAAACCGGTGGACCTCCCGGATAGGGCGAAGGTCTTTTTTATTTTATAAGGCTGGTGAAGTAATGAATAAAGCTGAAAAAGTGAAAGAAGTAGAATTAATTGCAGATAAGGTAAAATCTGCAAAAGTAGTAGTTTTTGCTGACTTCCAACTTCTTCGAGCTTCTGAGGTGGTCAAGTTAAGGCAAGGCGCAAGAGCTCAACAAGGAGAGGTGAGAGTTACCAAAAACAGTATTATTAATTTAGCCTTTAAGAAATTAGGGTATAGTCAACCTGACTTAAGGGGTTTCACTGGAGTTATTCTCGGATATGAAGATATGATATCCCCTGTAAAATTCCTGGTTGATTTTGGAAGAGACAAACCTACTACTTTCCGTATTAAAGGCGGGTTTGTTGAAGGTAATCTATTGGACAGTAAAGCAATGTTCAGTTTGAGTGCTCTGCCTGGTAGAGAAGTACTGATAAGCCAGGTCGCTTTTATGATGAAATCACCTATATCCAATTTTCTTAATGTACTTAATGGGCCCCTTCGTGGGCTCATTCAAGCTCTAAAAATGATTGAACAACAAAAGGGAGGTTTAAATTAGATGAAAAAAGAGGAAATTATTGAATTAGTAGAAAAAATGACCGTTTTAGAATTAGCAGAACTGGTTAAAGCTTTAGAAGAAAGATTCGGAGTCAGTGCTGCTATGCCTATGATGATGGCTGGAGCTGCACCTGCTGCTCAAGCAGCTCCACAGGAAGAACAAACTGAATTTGACGTAATTCTTAAGGAAATTGGAGACCAAAAAGTTCAGGTTATCAAGGCAGTACGCGAAGTAACCACCCTCGGGTTAAAAGAAGCTAAAGACTTAATTGAATCAGCACCCACTCCGATAAAGGAAAAGACCAATAAGAAGGAAGCAGAAGAAATAAAAGCTAAATTAGAATCGGTAGGGGCTAAAGTAGAAATCAGGTAAGAAAATATTAAAAACAGACTGCTGTATTGTAGGAAGGGTGAGGAAAACCTCACCCTTCATTTATTTCTGAGGGCAGGTTGGAGGTAGATCCACTTCAAAAACATCACACAATACTTCATCCATATGTTTAACCAGTTTGATATCAAGAACCTCTTTAATAAAGGCTGGCACTTCCTCCAGATCTTTTTCATTTTCTAAAGGAATAATTACTTTTTGTATGCCTGCTCTCTGAGCTGCCATTACTTTTTCTTTTATACCTCCAACCGAAAGAACTTTACCCCGTAAGGTTATCTCTCCTGTCATAGCCACATCTTTCCTAATAGGTTTACGGGTTAATGATGATAAAACCGATACTGCTATGGCAATGCCAGCAGAAGGACCATCTTTGGGAATAGCTCCAGCAGGTACATGTATATGCAGGTCTTTGTTTTCATAAAAATTGGTTTCTAACCCCATCTCTTTTGCCCTGGTTCTAATATAGGTAAGACCAGCTTTAGCAGACTCTTGCATGACTTCTCCGAGTTGTCCGGTTAGCGATAAAACCCCTTTTCCTTCCATCTGAGCTGTTTCAATCAGTAAAACTTCTCCCCCAGCAGGTGTCACCGCCAGACCGGTAGCTACACCTACTTCACTTTTTTCCTGGGCTTCTTCCAATCTATATCTTCTTACGCCCAGGTAATTAGATAAGTTGTTAGAATTAATTATAATAGGCTGATTTAAGTTCTCTTCAGATTTCTTTCGAGCAATTTTGCGGCAAATACGAGCTATGGAACGCTCCAGGTTTCTAACCCCTGCTTCTCGGGTATAATATCTGATAATATCCTGCAAGGCGTCATCATAAATCTTTACCTCTTCAATAGACAAGCCATTTTCTTTTACCTGCTTGGATACCAAGTATTTCTTGGCAATTTCAATTTTTTCTGGTTCCGTATATCCAGGCAATTCAATAACTTCCATACGGTCCCTGAGGGCAGGCGGCACAGTATCCATAAGGTTAGCAGTTAGTATAAAGAAAATTGAACTCAAATCAAAAGGCGCTTCAATGTAGTGGTCAGCAAAAGAATGGTTCTGCTCGGGGTCAAGCACTTCCAGTAGGGCAGCGGAAGGGTCTCCGCGAAAGTCCATGCCAATTTTATCAATCTCGTCTAACATAAAAACTGGATTATTCACTCCCACATTTCTTAAATTCTGCATGATGCGCCCTGGTATAGCTCCCACATAAGTCCTTCTATGACCCCTTATTTCAGCTTCATCTCTCATCCCTCCGAGGGATATACGAATAAATTTTCTATTCATAGCTCGGGCAATAGATTGGCCTAAAGAAGTTTTCCCCACCCCTGGAGGTCCAACAAAACAAAGAATCGGACCCTTGGTTTGCCCCTTTAATTTTCTTACTGCCAAGAAGTCAAGTATTCTCTCTTTTGGCTTTTCCAGGTTATAATGATCTTCATCAAGAATGGTAGAGGCCTCGTTAATACTCAGATTATCGGTGCTGGCAGTTTTCCAGGGAAGACTTAATAACCAATCCAGATAGGTTCTGCTGACAATATATTCAGCAGCATAAGTAGGCATACGCTCAAGTTTTTCAATTTCTCTTTCCGCTAAGGCTTTCGCCTGTTCCGGTAACTCAGTTTCGCCCAGTTTTTTCCTAAATTCCGTTACATCCATATTCTTGTCATCGGCTTCGCCTAACTCTCTCTGAATAGCCTTCAATTGTTCCCGTAAGATAGCCTGTCTTTGGGCTTTGCTCAGTTCCTCTTTTACCTGGGACTGAATCTTGTCAGCTACCTCCAATATTTCAATCTCTTTTTGAAGAAACTCAGAAACGAGTAATAACCTTTTAATCGGTTCCAGGGTTTCTAAGACTTGCTGTCTTTCAGATAGTTTCAAGTTCAAGTTTGAAGTGATTAAATCGGCCAATCGACCAGGGTGGTCGGTATTGATAGCAGCAACATACACCTCTCTAGAGAAATCTGGGGAAATGCTAACCACTCTTTCCAGTAAGGATATTGCATGCCTCTTAACCCCTTCACTTTCCACAGTTTCCCTTTCATCTTCGTCAATTATTCTCACTTCTGCCTTAAAATACGGTTTTTTATCAAGCCAGGTTTTTACCATGATTCTCTTTATACCTTGCACTATCACACTCATAGTTCCATCTGGCATTCGCATCATTTTTAGAATGACGGCAGCAGTTCCCATACTGTATAAATCGGTAAATTCGGGATCCTCCAGGTCTGTAGTCTGGGAAATAAGCCCTAATACTTTGTTAGTTCCTAAATCGTTTATTAATTTGATTGATTTATCTCTACCTACGGTTAGTGGAATCATCATATATGGATAAATTACCGTATTTTTTAGAGGTAGAATCGGTAATACCGTAGGGATATCAATTTGTTGTATATTTTCCATATTTCCTCCAATGATGGGCAGTGTAATTAAGCATATTCTTTCTTTTATGCTCCATCAATTCATCGTATAAATTTTTTCTTAAAAGATTCATAATTTTTAACAGTTTCATATTACTTAAATATACTTACCCTTAATCGGGAATCTTATATCTTCAGACGATTAGAATTTTCCAAGTTAACAGCTAAACTAATATAATAGAGCGAACAATTGATACTCCCTGATATGATAATACCATAAATAATAGTATAAATGATAAAATATGGATAATTCTAATTTAGTGAGGAAAGATATGAACGGGCAAAATCCTGGTTTTTTATTTGAAACTAAGGAGAATGATTTTAATCTTATGTCTTATAAAAAGGAAGTAGATACCTGTAAAAACTGTTTTCTGGGAAATTATCGTACCAATACAGTGATCGGAGAAGGAAAAATGCCTTCTGACCTTATGTTTATTGGTGAAGGTCCGGGGGATCAGGAAGATAGAGAAGGAAGGCCGTTTGTGGGTAGGGCAGGCGAGCTACTCACCCATACCCTTACACAGCTCGGCTTAAAAAGAACCGAAGTATGGATAACCAACATCATTAAATGCCGGGCTTTTGATCAAGTGGACCATAAAAAAGTGAACCGTCCCCCCAGGACTGAGGAAATTCAGGCTTGCTTTAGTTTTCTGGAAAGGGAAATTACTGCAGTAAACCCCAGGGTTATAGTTGCCCTCGGTTCCCCGTCATCCTCTTCCCTTCTGGGTAAAAACTTTAAAACTATAACTCAAGATAGGGGAAAATGGTTTAATTTTAAAAACATCAAGGTTATTCCTGTCTTTCACCCTGCTTATGTGCTAAGGCAAAAAGGTCGCCTTTACGATAAAACTTTTGAAACCTTCTTATCAGATTTACAAGAAGCTATAAACGGTATAAATCTAAAAACAGACACCTGGAATTTACCACTGTTTAAAAAATAATGTTCGGTTATACATGAGTTAGGCGACATTTAACTTAAAGAGGTGAAAATATGAACCAAGAATTGGCAAATGTTATAAAAATATATTCAACAGGTAGCCACCAAGAATTAAGTGGTTGCTTAATAGGTAAATCAAAAGATACGCTTATTGGAATATTGGTTGACTTACTTACGATGTATATAAACGATAAAAACTCTTCAACCATAAGAGAGTTTATAACCGTTACTTTAGCAGGATATACGCATAAAGAAGGAAAAATAGGATATAACGGTTTTAAACAGGATACTTTTGTTTCTGGAAGAACTATAAAGTGCGAGGCAAAACCTAAAAATGTGAACACTGAGGAATTTGAAAGATATAAAAGAGGCGAAAGAAAAACAAGTCCGGCAAAATTAAATGGTGGAG
>QLTX01000067.1 GCA_018725175.1 Candidatus Psychracetigena formicireducens | reverse complement strand
GCATAGGAGCAGAGCTTCTTGGCTGAAGGAAACCTGGCTATATCGTCTATCTCATACCTGAGGAGTAGGGACAGAAGGTTACCTATGCCCGGGATGGTAGAAAGGAGTTGACATATCTCATCAGTTAATACTATCTCCTTAATCTCTTTATCCACCTCTTTAAGCTTGTTCTCCAACCCTTCTATTAAATCCAGGTAGTTATTTACCATCCTGGTATCAATACCTTTAAGGGTAAAGGATCTTAAAAGACTCTTACCAGTCTTACCAAACTTATCACTTTGCCTATTAAATAGCGGATCCTCGATATGGTTCCTATTCAAAATGGCATGGATCTTGTTCTTGAGGCTGACCCTGAGCTGGATCAAGGAGGCCCGGTATCTTAAGAGATTCTTTTTATCCCTGGTAGGGCTATCTGGAGCGTAAGCTAAGACTAAAAAGTCGGTTCTAAGGAGATGGGCTAAGGCTTCTGAATCCAGGGAATCGGTCTTTATCCTGGCTTCGGCTATGAGCCTGGTCTTTAAGGGATGGGCTAACTTGACCTCTCCTACCAGAGAGGTTAATTCATCGTAAAGGTAGGTCCAGTTAAACCCTGCTTCTAACACGGCCTTGAGTTCCCCTGGGGGTCCTAAGGACTGAAAGTAGCGCCTTACTGACAACCTATCGGTGGCTACTCTATCCTTCCTTAAGATATTACCTTCTATATCCATCATAGTGGATATTAGGTATTGCTTGTGTAAATCAATTCCTATATACTTCACTTGTGCACCTCCGTTAATTTTATTACTTAGGGATAGTTTATCAGGCTATGCCCTTTAATTAAACTAGGGGTAGAAAGTTCTTCTACGCCCTTTAAGGGGGTGCACAACTTTTTCATGTTATCATGCTGAACTTGATTTAGCATCTCCGATTTCAGGCCTTAAAAGAGGAGACCCCGTGTCAAGCACGGGGTGACAGCTTTCCACTCCTGGAAGGGAGGGGAGTAAGGGGAGGGTGATAATTTAACACCCCCCTCACCCTGCCCTCTCCCTCTTCTTTGGAGAAGGGTAAAAAATAAATGATGAAATTGCTTCGGGACCTTGTCCCTCGCAATGACTAAGGTCAAAAAATGAGACTGCCACGGGATTTCATCCCTCGCAGTGACAAAAAAGAAGTCATCGCGAGAGCCCGAAGGGCTCGTGGCGATCTCATGTTTTTCCCTTCATTTGTCACCCTGAACCCCGATCCAGAGTCTCCACTCTTCTTCGTCATTCTGGAGTGCTTTGGTATTTGTCCCCGTAGGGGCAATCCAGAATCTCATCTCCTTTGGTTCAAAAAGACCTGCCCAATAACAAAAAGGATTATAATAAAAAATATAATGTATTAATCAATAGTTATTCGTATTGTTCCACATAGAACAATGATATCACTTCAGAATATAACCTTAAATGAACAAATAAGACTAAAATATTAATATGAAAAATACAGAAATAAGAGTTAGATTTGCGCCCAGCCCTACGGGGTTTATGCATATAGGTAATGCCCGTACCGCTCTATACAACTATCTTTTCGCCAGAAATGTTGGGGGTAGGTTTATTCTCAGGGTGGAGGATACCGATTTTGAGCGTTCTACCCAACAAGCTAAGGAAGTTATCTTCTCTTCCCTGAAGTTTCTCGGCATAGAGTGGGATGAAGGACCTTACTATCAATCAGAAAGGATTCATCTATATCAGGAATTTGCTAAAGAGTTACTTAAAAGAGGAATAGCTTATAAATGCTATTGTGAGCCTCAGGAGTTAGAGCAAAGAAGGCTAATGATGCAGGCAGCAGGAAAGCCATATAAATATGAAAGGACCTGTTATCATCTTACTCCCGAGGAGAAACAGCCAAAAGAAAACCTACCCTTTGCTATCAGGTTTTTGGTACCTCCAGGTGAGGTTACTTTCCCTGACCTTATCAGGGGAAACATCACCATAAAAGGAGAAGAACTGGAAGATTTTGTTTTATTAAGAAGTGATGGAACCCCAACTTATAATTTTGCCTGCGTAATTGACGATTATTCTATGAAAATAACTCAGGTTATAAGGGGAGAAGACCATATACCCAATACTCCCAAACAAATACTTATTTATAAAGCCTACCAATGGGAGCATCCTATATACGCACACCTACCTATGATTATGGGTCCTGACCACACTAAGTTGAGTAAAAGGCACGGAGCCACCTCGGTGGAAGCTTACCGGGAAATGGGTTATTTACCGGAAGCGTTAGTAAATGCCCTGGCTATGCTGGGAGCATCCTTTGAACCTGATAGAGAGGTTTATCGCCTGGACGAGTTAATCAAATTATTCCCTCTTAACAACGTCTCTAAAAAAGCAGCAGTTTTTAATGCTGAAAAATTGAAGTGGTTTAATCGGGAGCATATTAAATTAATGACCACTGAAGGTTTATTACTCCGTTTGCTGGAATTGGGACTGGTTAGTGGTGATATAAATTACCTAAGGCGAGTGTTGACTCTGGTAAGAGATAGGATAACCGTTCTCAATGATGTATATAATGAATTTAACTATTTCTTTGAGGAACCAAAAACCTATGATGATACGGGTTTAGTAAACTGGAGTGGTAAAGAAGTTTTAGAAAACCTAAGGTTATTAAAAGATAAATTATCTGAACTAACGGATTTTTTAGCCTCTTTAATAGAAAAAGCGGTTCGCACTTTAGCCGAAGAAAAAAACCTAAAAGCAAAAAATCTTATACACCCTCTTAGATTGGCTCTTTCAGGTAAGACGGTAAGCCCGGGATTATTTGAGATGATGGAACTGTTGGGTAAAACCAGGGTAGTTACCAGAATAGGTGCTTTTATAGAAAAGATTAAGCAGATAAATGACCGATGATTCTTAAGAATTTACGGGTATCCAATTTTAGAAATATTTCCGATGAAACAGTTGAATTTCAAGAGGGATTAAACCTTATCTGGGGAGAAAATGGGCAGGGAAAAACCAACCTGCTGGAAGCCATATATTTGTTAAGTGGAAGACCATCCTTTCGTAGCGCCCAGGATAATGATTTGAAGAAAGAGGGGGGAAATGGTTATTATATAGCCGGAATGTTGGAAGAGTATAAAGGAGATAATTACCAGGTAGAAATTGGCTACGAGAACGGTAGAGGGAAAAAAATTAAACAACAGGGAAAGGAAATAAAAAGAAAAATAGATTTACTCTTGAAAATACCCTTAACTTTGTTTTTCCCCGGTGATCTGAAAATCATTCAGGGAGAACCCTCAGCCCGAAGACGTTTCTTAGACAACATTTTTTTACAGGTATCTTCCCAGCATAGGAGAGTTTTTGTTAATTATTATCGGTCTTTGCTGCAAAGAAACCACCTTCTCAAAAAAATAAGAGAAGGAAAATCCGCTAATGAAGATTTGTCTCCCTGGAATAAGGAACTCATAAAGTGGGGAGGCGAGCTAATAGTTTTGAGGGAGAAACTGCTCCTGTTTATGGAAGAACAGTTGAAAAGCTTTTATCCGGAAATGAGTGGAGAATTTGCTAAAATCAAAGTTACCTATTTACCGTCAATTCTGGAGGAAGCTAAACTGGAGAAACATTTTGAAGAAGAAAAAAGAAGGGGATATACCCTGCTTGGACCACAGGTGGATGATTTTGAGATTTATCTTAATAACCGGACCGCCCGAATCAACTCCTCCCAGGGAGAGCAAAAACTGTTGTCTCTTTGTTTAAGATGGGGGGAAGCGCTTTTTCTGAGGGAACAAACCGGCCCACCTATATTATTACTGGACGACGCCTTATCCAGCCTGGATAGTAAAAGAAAATTATTATTACTAAAAGAGTCCAGCAAGTTTTCTCAAGTTTTTCTAACCCATACCGATAAGTTAAACCATCACTTTTCTGGTTTTTACCAGGTAATGGGGGGGAGGGTGGTGTGACGCAGAACCGGATAAAGGATATTCTTATTGATTTATGGAAAAGGCATAACTTTGATATGATTTCACTCATTTTTGATATTCTTCGTAAAACCCTTAGACCCAAAGTTTTTGGTTTGGTGGAAAGCATAGGCTTGAGAGGAAGCATCATTACCTTAAAAATAAAGGGTGGTTCGGTGGAAAAAGGGGAAGTCAGGTTGCATCAAGAAGAAATAATAGCCCGGGTAAACGAGGCTTTGGGGAAAGAAAGGTTTACCCGGGTAACCGTTATTTAAGGCAGTAAATAAAGAAATAGGAGATGGCTACGGTACCCTCAGGCCCAATCCTCTATTATTAAGTGAATAATGAAGACCTGACCCCAGGGTATGCAGGCCCAATCCTCTGCCAGCTTCAGCTGCTTCAAAGTAGATTTCTCCCAGAGTGGGGTGAGGGTGAATTATCTCACTTAGTTTATCAAGGGTTAAGCCTTCCGATACTATTACCGAGCCCTCGGAGATAAGGTTGGGAGCCTCATTCCCTAATATCTGCACACCGACAATCTTTTCGCTTCCTTCTTCAACGGTAAAGGAACAGAATCCATCCCTACTTTCCTCAATGAGAGCCATACCTACTGCAGTCCAGGGGACTTTAACCGTTCGAGCCTTAATACCGGCTTCGCTGGCTTCTTTCAGGGTTAATCCCGTGAGCGCCAGGGGGGGGTGAATATAGGTAACCCGGGGAATTATTGTTAAATCCACAGGTTTATTTTTCTTATGCAGGGCGTTCTCAGTTGCCTGTAAACCCATGTGAGTGGCTAAATGAGCTAACTGGATTTTATAAGAGACATCTCCAGCAGCGTAGATGCCCGGGATGTTGGTGCTTAAATCTTCCTTTATGGAAATGGTACCCAACTGGTCCAGAGCCAGGCCTATTTCCCCTGCTCCCTGAGGTACCAGCGGTTTCCTGCCGGTAGCGATAAGAACTTTCTCCACTTCTACCCTTTCCATACCTGAAGGGGTTAGAAACTCCACCAGAGTTTTACCATCTTTTGCCTTCATTTCTACCAGCGTTGAGCCGGTGTAGAACTTTATACCCTGCCGGGTTAAAAGTTTTCTTACCTCTTCAGCAATGAGAGGGTCTTCCTGGGGTAATATCTGGGGTAATATTTCTAACACCATAACCTCAGAGCCAAAGCTTCGGTAAATAGAAGCAAATTCTAACCCCAGAACTCCAGCTCCCACCACTAAAAGAGAGGTGGGTAGTTCCTTAAGATTGAGCATATCATCGGAACTTAAAATATTTTCCCCATTGGGAGTTAGGGCTTTGGGAAAAGCAGCATAGGTACCGGTAGCAATAAGGATGTTTTCGCCCGAGAGGACCTGGTCGCCCACTTTAACCTGTCCGGGGTTAAGCAGAATGCCTTCACCTTTATACAGATCTACTTTTCTCCCTTTTAAAAGAAATTCAATACCTTTTTTCAGAGTGGATATAACCAGTTCTTTTCTCTCCGTTACTTTTTCCAGATTAAAACATTCTTCGCTAATGGTAATACCCCATTTAGGCATTTTTTTAACCTTTTCTTTAAGGAAGGATGCATGATAATAAGTTTTAGTGGGAATACACCCTTTATTTAAACATAGACCACCTAATTCAGCCTTTTCTATCAGAGCAACTTTAGCTCCTAAAGAGGCTCCTCTAATGGCTGAAGTGTAACCACCTGGTCCGCCTCCTAAAACAATCAGGTTATAGGACATAATTGCCTCCTTTATAATTTATTTAAGACACTAAAACAAAGAAACAGTAAATAAATTATAACAATTTTTGAACCATTGAAAAGGCTAAAGCGTCTTTTATTTATGAAAAGAATGGTATATTTATTATGAGGAAACCTTAACAATTGGGTAAAAAATTATTGATTTTATTAATAACAGGCGGTCTCCTGACTTATGGTTTAATAATAACCGGTGCTGATAACCAGGTTTTTTCCGGAAACCTTCTTAACATTCATATTGTTTTGAGAATTGGTAACACTCAAGCCTTAATAAACGATGAACCCTACAGGCTGGAACCACGCCCTCTTATAATAAACAACAGAGTTATGGTGCCCTTGCGTTTTGTTGCTGAAACCTTAAATGCCCAGGTTCAATGGGATGGTAGCGAAAATAAAGTAACGGTTAAAAGTTTAAATAGAGAGATTGAGTTATGGCGGGGCAGAAATTTTGCTCTAATAAACGGCAAACAGTTTTCTTTGGATTCCCCACCAATTTTAATTAAAGGTAGAGTGTTAGTCCCGGTAAGACTCTTAGCTGAAGCACTCGGAGCTACGGTAAATTGGAAACCTCAAAGTAGAGAGGTGGAAATAATAAAATTGTTATCTGGCGAGGTGGTTCTTGCTGGCCAGATAGTGGGCATTGATCTCTTCCAAAGAGAGTTCCTCCTGTTATGGGGCAATAGGACCCTTACCATGGTGGGAGTAGATACTGCTTTGGTGGAAGGCAGAGCTTTGATTTTGGAAGATTTTTCTCTCAGGATGCCAGTGGTTATCTGGGGAACTCTGGAAGAGAACCAGGTCAGGCTGCAAAGAGTTTTAACTGGTACCAACACGCCTCCTCCAGTTCAGGCACAGCTCCTCAAGGGGATTATTAAGGCAGTAAACCTTACTGATTCTCGTCTCTTAGTGGTTGTAGATGATGGAAGAACCCTGCCGATAACCATCCACCCTGACACTGAACTTATTCTGGATGGTAAAAAGGCAGTTTTAGCAGATTTTAAAAGGGGTTTTCGCGTTTCCATTTTAGCCCACGTTGAACCTGGTAGAATTCTAACTTTACAGGTAAAAGGAGAAAAAACTCCCCTAACAGTTTCGGGAACGATAACCTCAGTGCGATTAAGAGAGCTGAGCTTATTATCAGGCGGGCAAACTATAAAAATTACCATTGATTCTAAAACGGTCCTATTGGTAGAGGGAAAAAAGGTTGGCCAGGGCTGGCTGGTAGCCTTCAGGCGCACAGTCATTAATCAGAAAGCCCAGATAACCGGTTTCTACGAAAATGGGTCCTTGTTAGCCCTGAAAATAGAAATAAGTAACTGATCAGGTGGATAGGCAGTAGGCAGTTAGCCTGTAGGAGGAAATTATGCGCGACCATACGAAACTCAGAGCGTTTGAACTGGCCGACGAAGTGGCGGCCTTGATCTATCGG
>QLTX01000066.1 GCA_018725175.1 Candidatus Psychracetigena formicireducens | reverse complement strand
CGGAAAAAATTGAAGGTTACGATATTTCTCATCACCAAGGAACGAATGCTTATGGTTCTATGGTTGTTTTTTATAGAGGGGTTCCTGAAAAAAAAGAGTATCGGGTATTCAAACTTAATTCACCTATTCAGGATGATTATGCTTATTTGGAAGAGGTATTGTGTAGAAGATTCAAAAATTATGTAAATAAATACAAAAATTTTGCTATTTTACCTGATTTAATTCTAATTGATGGAGGTAAAGGACACCTGAGCACGGCTTTAAAAGTACTGAGTAGTTATGGAATAGATATACCAACGGTTTCCCTGGCTAAAGAGGATGAAACTTTATTCTCTAATTTACTGAAATACCCCCTAAATCTTCCCAGAAGCTCAGCGGCTTTGCAACTTCTACAACGGGTAAGGGATGAGGCTCACCGTTTCAGCCAACGGCACCATCGGCAAAAGCAAGTGGAACTAAAATCCATACTGCTGTCAATTAAAGGTGTGGGAACTGTTAGGGCAAATAGGATATTAAACCAGCTAAAGAATACTAAAAACATTTATAATCTTAGTTATGAGGAGCTGTTAAATATAAAAGGCATTCCTCAAGAAATATTAAGGAGGATTTATGAGCAACTCTATAAATAATCTTGTTTATTATGACTTTCCCTGGGGTAAAGGAGAGTTATTTTTTAACTCTCAGGACCAACTAATAAAATTAAATATTAATCTTAGTATCTCCATGATTAAGAATGATGGTTATGTAAGCCCAAATTCAGTAAAATTCATTGATGAACTATCCTGGTATTTTTCTGGTAAAAAAATAACTTTCTCTATTCCCATCAATCTTAATGGTTGTACTGCTTACTACAGGAAGGTTTATCAAACACTAACTAAATCTGTCACCCATGGCAATACCATTACTTACAAAGAATTAAGTTTTTTAGCTGGAGGTTCTCCCCGCAGCATAGGGCAAGCAATGAAAGGTAATCCAATGGCCATTGTTATTCCCTGCCATCGGGTTGTGGGTTCATCAGGATTGGGTGGTTTTAGCGGAGGATTAGATATTAAGCAGTTTCTAATAAATTTAGAGAGGAGGGATTGAAATGAGAATAGTGTTTATAGCAGGAATTTCTGGAGCTGGTAAAACAACCTGTCTTAATACTCTGGAAGACCTGGGTTATTATACTGCCAGCAGCATCCCGGTTTCGGTTCTTCATAAACTAGTTGAGGTAATTTATAAAGATGAGGGTATGACCAGATTAGCTTTTTCTCTTGATACCAGGGCTGGTTTTGACCTGCCACTTTTTATCCGGTTACTTCACGAACTTAAAGATAGCAGGTACAATTACGAAATAATATTTGTAGATGCTTCCGATAGCTCCATTTTAGAAAGGTATGCTCTAAGCAGAAGAAGACATCCTTTTGAAGAATCAGGAAGTTTGCTGGATGCTATAGAAGAAGAACGAAGCAAGTTGGCTTCTTTAAGAGAAATAGCTACCTTTACCATTGATACAACTTTTCTTACAGTAAAAGATTTAAAAGAAGCAATTAGAGATTACTTTCTTAGAGAGGGAGAATATCCTTTTGAAATTAGCATCATATCTTTTGGTTTCAAGTATGGTATTCCGCAAGATGCGGATATGGTTTTGGATGTTCGTTTTTTAGCTAACCCTTATTACCAGGATGGTTTAGCTAATCTAAATGGAACAGACAGCAGGGTGCAAAAGTTTATAGAAAAAGGGAGCTCGACCAGTGAATTTATCGCTAATACATTGAGTTATTTAAAATTCTTGCTTCCGAATTATCAAAAGGAAGGGAAAGCTGTTTTTCATTTAGCTATAGGTTGTTCCGGGGGCATGCATCGAGCAGTCTATATCGGAGAAATAGTTAGAATTGAATTAAAACAATTAAATTACCCGGTAAGGCTATATCATCGAGACATTAAAAGAAAAGGTGTGTAATTGATTGGAAAATAAAGTCAGTATTACAGAAATAGTGAGAGATGAACTTATATCGTTTGGCTCTGATAATCAGCACTCTGACATTTCTGTATCTAAAAAATGGGAAATTAAAGCCTTTACAGATTTTTCTAAATCCAATAACGACCATACCTTCTATTATAACTCCAGAGAAATATTAAAGATAAGAAGGTTGATGGTTCTTTTAAAGGGAACAGAAGCAATACATTT
Organism: Candidatus Psychracetigena formicireducens; assembly: GCA_018725175.1. Taxonomy (GTDB): domain Bacteria; phylum Coprothermobacterota; class HKB111; order HKB111; family HKB111; genus Lithacetigena; species Lithacetigena formicireducens. Next base: position 5,029 of record QLTX01000066.1, on the reverse strand, counting down.
TAGAAAGAAAACTAATTTTGAAATAGTTATTCCCGCACATCTCTTACCTGAAGTGAGAGATAAACCAAATAAAAGTGGAAGGCGAGCATATCTCAGGGGAGCCTTTTTAGCTTCAGGCAATGCTAACATAAATGGTGGTAATTATCATTTGGAAGTCATCGCCAGAGAACCAAAAAAGCTGTTTGAAAGTTTTGCTCGTCGCTCTGGGCTTCATTTTAAAAGTTATATAAGACGGGGAAAAATTGTATACTATTTAAATAGTATTGATGATATTATCTCTTTTCTTACCTTGATTGAAGCTGTAGATACAGTTCTTTATATTTATGATACTCTATTGAGAAGAAGAGTTAGAAATCAGACCCAGGTTTTGGTTAATTATGACCTGGCTAATACCGGAAGGTCTTCTAGAGCTGCCCAAAAGCAATTAAGAAAAATTGAGGAGTTACGAACTGCCCATTTGTTAGAAAAGATTCCTCCTTCTCTGAGGGAGATTGCAGAAGTACGATGTAATAATCCCGATTATACTTTGATGGATATTGCCCGTGCCTTAAACCTGACCAAGTCGGGAGCTAACAACCGCCTAAGGAGACTGCTTAATTGGAAATACAATCAGGATTAACCAACGAGCAGCAACCGAGATTAAAACTGACCAACGAAATGTTAGTATCCTTAGAGATTCTATCTTTACCTATTGGAGAAGTATTGCTAATTTTAGAAAAAGAGTGCCAGGAAAACCCTTTTTTAGAGATTAATCTTATAAGCAATAATATTGGTTTAGAAAGTAATCCCAGCGATTACTGGAGCGATTCAGAGTATGAATCTTTTGACTGGATACCTGCTCAAAAAGAATCATTCCTGGGTTTTGTTGACCAACAGATAAAAGTGATGTTTTCTGGAATTAGCTATCAAGTTTCTCAGGACATCATAAATAATCTATCACCCCTCGGTTTTTTAGAGTTATCTCCAGAAGAGATAGCCATCAAAAACAATATTAGCGTTGAAGAAGTAAATAGTATAAGAAAAGAGTTTATGTCGCTTGAAGGTTTGGGGATTAGTGCGCAGAATTATCAGGAATATATTACCTTCTTACTTTCTTCGTTACGAGAGGGAAGTATTATAAAGGAAGATGTAGAAAACTATGTAATACTGGCAATTTCAGACCCCAGGCGAGCTAAAATTGAGTATGAACAAATACATAATATGATAAAAAGTATACCTCCTTATCCTTCATACAGCTTTGAAGATATTTATGAGAAGATAAGCCTGGTTGATGCAGTTTTAGTTACTCAAGAAGATAGATTTGAAGTTGAAATATTCAACGAACCAGAAATATTGTTTTTAAACAAGGAGTATCTCCAATTAATTAAATCATCCAACCATGAAGCCAGGGAGTTCTTGAATAATAAGTATCAAAGAGCAAAAATCTTAATCAGGGCTATTTATAAAAGAAATGAAACTTTAAGAGGAGTGATTCGCTTTATAAGCAATCAACAAAAATTGTTCCTTACTGGCAACAGTAGTTTTCCTATATCCCTGACTGAGCAACAGGTTGGAAAAGGGTTAAAGATACACCAAACAACAGTTTCTCGGGCTATTAAAAATAAGGTTATCAAAACCCCCAGAGGGTTCGTATCTCTTAAATCGTTACTTACCACAGGCAGCACAAGGGGTGATAAAACCAGAAACCAAATATTACATGAAGTTAGTGAACTTTTCAGAGCCTTTCCAGAAATGAAGGATAAGGAAGTTTCCAACTATCTTAAAGAGAAAAAAGGTATAGAAGTAGCCAGAAGAACAATATCCAAATATCGTCAGCTGTTAGGGGCTACAAAAAAAAGGAAAAGGGATAATGATAAGTAAAACCGAGATAGATATCATGAAACTAATTGGCTTAAAGTGACCAAAAAACTGCTCATTTTATTTCTATTTTTAGGAAATTCCCTAATTTTTTTGCTCAAGCAACCATTAACTGGTGATGGCTTGTTTACCGCTTCTCTGGTAAGGTTACCTTTTAAAGAAATGTGGACCTATATAATAGGGGATTTTCATCCTCCTCTGTATTATTTTTCCTTGGCTCTCTTCGCCAGAATATTTGGCTTTAATGATTTAGTTTTACGCCTGTTTTCAATAATTTTTGGGCTCTTGGCTATAGCTATTTTTTACATTTTTTTAAAAGAAACGTTTGATGAAAGCATTGCTTTTTTTAGTTCGCTGGTATTAGTCTTTTTGCCCAATTTTATTTTTTCCTCCCGCGAACCGAGAATGTATCCTATGTTTTTATTTCTGGTTATTTTATCTTTCTTTTTTTTCAACCGTCTTTTAAAAGAAAAATCTATTCTGCTTATATCGGGATTTACTTTATCTTTATTGTTACTGCTTTATTCTCACAACTGGGGGCTTATAGTATTTTTTTACCTCCTGGCCTTCACCATAATTTCGGGTAATTTTAAAAAGTTCCTTACCCCTTTTACTCTTTCCTTTATAGGTTACCTTCCCTGGTTACCTATATTTTTAAACCAACTAACCCTTAAAACTGCACTGGGAAGAAGCTGGGGCTTACCTGTTGAAAACTTCTGGCCTCGTTTATGGGGAGCTTTTTTATGGAATTACAACCTTCTTGAGCTTCCTTATATTTTCTGGTTGGTTGCTTCTTTGTCTGCTTTCTTTTCTATTTTGTTTTTACTTCTCCATTGTTTTAGAAAGAAAGAGCTTTTATACCTTAACTTATTATTACCCTCCAATATCCTGTTGTTTTATTTATTAACTTTTAGGGAACCTTTCTTAACTTTTTCCCATATATCTTATCTAGTCCCCTTTTATGCACTGGGTTTGGGTAAAGGGTTAAACTCCTTTAAAAATAAGAACCTATCTTATGCGATACTGATTACTTTCACCGGCTTGCTTTTCCTATTTAACGTATTCCACCATTATTTACCACCAATATCAGGAACAAGAACTGCGCAATTATTTATTAAAGACCAAAACCAACCAGGCGTTTTAGTTTTTCTAACTCCCTATGAAGCCTTGAGGATGTCCTGGTATTTAAACAGTTCTCCCCATCAGTTTATCACTCTTTCTCAGGACGAATTACCTCTTTTTGTAATGAAAGATAAACTTGCTGACCAAGCAGTTAGCGCTCTGAACGAACTTAAAGAGCAACATCATGGGTGGGTTTTTTATACCGGGATAAACATTCATAGAAAAGACAGAGCATCTATATATGATCCCCAGATTAGAATTAAGAATTGGTTGGAAAAAAACTCGGTGAGGAAGATTCCTTTTGGGGCGGATACTCCTTATCCTGTTTATCTCTATGAATTTTAGAAAGTACTGTTATTTACCAGCTAAATAAGAACTACGAACCAGCGGTCCGGATATTGCTTTGGTAAACCCAATAGAATAGGCAAAATCGCTAAACTCTACAAATTCATTGGGAGTGTAAAACTTTTTTACTTCGTAATGGTTTTTTGAAGGTTTTAGGTACTGCCCGATACTGATTATTTCAGTCTCAGTTTTCCGAATATCTCTAATTGTGTCCAATATTTCACTCTCGCTTTCTCCTAACCCCACCATTAATCCACTTTTTATCAAAATATTACCTGCTATTTTTTTTAAACCAGTTAGAACACCAAGTGATTTTTCATAAGAACAATAATGGTCTCTGACCATAGGGGTCAATCTTCTAACAGTTTCAATATTATGAGCTATTACTTCAGGCTTCTCCTGGACCACTATTCTTAAGGAGCTCTCCTGATTATGGAAATCTGGTATCAGCAGTTCTACCCGTACCGAGGAATTTAGACTTTTAATGCATTTTAAAGTCCTGGCAAAATGCGAAGCTCCACCGTCTAACAAATCATCGCGGGTAGTAGAAGTAATCACTACATATTCCATAGCCAACTCTTTAACTGCCTGAGCAATTCGTTCTGGTTCTAATTCATCTATTTCACCCTGAGGGTTACCTGAACTAACCTTACAGAAAAGGCAGTTCCTGGTGCATACATTTCCCAAAATGAGAAAAGTAACGTGTTTATTTGCCCAACACTCTCCTTTATTAGGACAGAGGGCATCCTCGCAGATAGTATGTAAGTGGTATTTTTTCAGAGTTTTTTTAATTTCAGGATATTCTAAACCACCGCTTAACCTACTGGTAATCCAGCCAGGTTTTCTAAGAATAGGTTTAGATACAGTATTTTTCTTTTCCATGGTAATTATTCCTATTTATCAACATATAAGTTAAGTTGCGACTCCCTCATACCCCTCGTACTTAACTCGTTCATCAAAATCACCAAATGTCTTTTCTATCCATTCTTTAATCTCACCTCTGACATGCCTGAATTCTGCTATTATGTCATCTTCTTTTCCTTTGAATTCAGATGGATCCCTAAATCCACTGTGAATATAATTATTGGCACCAAGAAAGAATGGGCAGGTCTCCTTAGCATGATCACACACTGTAACCACATAATCAAATTTCATATTGCGGAATTCCTTAATGCTTTTTGAACGATAGTTGGAAATGTCAATGCCAATCTCCTTCATCACCTTAATAGCATAAGGATTCACGTTTGAAGGTGCTGTCCCAGCAGAATATGCTTCGCAATAGTTTCCATAAAGGTCATTTAGCAGTCCCTCTGCCATTTGAGAGCGAGATGAATTATGCGTACAAATGAATAAGACTCTCTTTTTTTCAATAACTTGTTTCATTATTTATTACTATTAGCAATGGTGTATAACTCGTTCATAATTGTACCTTTGGTATATTATAAGGTTAAACCCCTGACCTTCATCAAAAATATTCTATCCGAGAAGGTTATCTATTCAGAATCATGAACCCAACAGGCAGAATTATTATATTATATTCATTTTTGTCAGAAAAAGGGGACAGGCTGGTTTTTTTGTAAAATAGTTAAATTAGTACAAGTTTATAAGTCCAAGATTATTTAAAAAAGTAGCCTGTCCCTTTTATTTTCCCTTAAAAACACGTTTAACTAACCACTTTTTGGATTTTAATTTGAAATCATTAATA